>NZ_JBNUPF010000005.1:0-84797 GCF_050409565.1 Facklamia sp. P12955 | reverse complement strand
TGGTAATCGTAATGGTATGAGTACCATCGCCATTATCTACGACTTCTGCAGTTGGTGATTTTCCATCTTGACCATTTTGACCATTTTGTCCATCAGATCCATCTGGTATAAAGATAGTTTTATCAGATTCATAGACATCAGTGTTTGGATTGTAAATTTTAATGGTAACATAATTACCATTCCGCCCATCTTCTTCACCCGGAGTAATTTCCACAATTGGTTGGGATGGTAAAAGTGGTTTTTCAGGATCAGCAGGTTTTTCAGGCCCTGGTATCACGATAGTCGTTCCATCATTATAATGAATCTCTACCCCACCGTCTTCTTTTTTAATCGTTTCAGTAATCGTTACGAAATTATATTGGAAAATGTCTGGTCTGGCTTCTTGGATCGTCTCACGTGAAACTTCTTGCCAATATTTTCCATTTATTTCTACAAAGTTTTCATAAAAACTTCCATCTGAGTGTGTTGGTATTTCCTCTGGGTTAACATGCTTATATAAAACACGATATCTACCAGATCGACCCTCTTGAACCTTTTTGATAGTTCCAGGAGCTAAGTCTTTATTATATTGGAACTCAGAACCAAAACCTTCATCTTCAACTGTCATCTCATAAAGTTCATCTTTGACACTCGGATTAGGATCGGGTTCAGGCGTTGGAGTTTCGTCTTTTTGATACACATAGGTTATTTCAATTGTCTTCTCTGGTTTATAACTTCCTGTAGCAGGGCTACCATCCTCATTATATTTTGGATTGTTAATTAAATTTTTTATCTCAACAAGTTGATAGCCCTCTTTATCTTGTTTTTGCGTTCGATAAAACTCGTTCCATTTACCAGTTTGAGCCGACTTATCATCTTTTAAATCAATCACAATCGAACCGTCTGATTTTTTTGTTTGATAAATATGATGTTCTATGAATGATCCGGTTTCTTCTGTACTTTCACCTGTAGAGGATACACTTGTTTTGCCTATAAATGAACCACCCTCAGCAATATGGGGAGCGCTTGGATCACCTTTGTCATAAAGATAAGTATCTACTCTTGGTTTTTCAAGTACATCAGAAGCACCTGGCGCATCCTCTACAAAGGTCATAGTGACTATGTAACGTTCATTTGCTACCGCTGATCCTAAATAGATACGGCTTTTACCGTGGTAATCCGAAACGTTACCCTTTACTTTAGTTACATTATAATTCTTACTATCTCCATCAAGATCAGGGATTAGGCTATCGCGCATAATTTGAGAAGGATAGGCTGAATTATTTGATTTCTTAGGTTTCACTTTGTGAACTTCCACCGAATCAGGGTCAATATGGAATTTATCAGATTTAAATCGGATGTCCGAATACCCTCCAATTGGGTTCCCATCATTATTTACATAAACCGTATATTTAAATAACTTCCGACCCTCTGAATCTTTCCCTAATTCACTAATTGCTTGAACTACTTTTCTAGTCTTATTATTTCCATAATCCACAATTATATCTTGACTCTTGGTTTGATTTCCAATAGTTACTGTAACAGGATACGATTTCTTATCAACTACAGCTGTATCTCGATTGGCCACCAGTTGATCATTAAATGATCCTTTTATATCCTTGTTATGATCCACATATTGAGTGAATATGTAACGAGTGGTATTGGATTCCGGATCATAAAATGCTTGTGCAATTAAATTGCCTTGACTATCTAGCAAATGAACACTATTTCGAGGTACATCTATGCCTCCAGGCAATACATAATCGCCGTAGTTAACATCAAAAAAATCGCCTGCTTTAATAGCATTGTCTAATTGGTACTTACCAGTAAACGCAATTTTCCCCTGTGAAGTCGGTTGCAATTCATTCGGGTTATTCCCACCAAGTATTTTAAATTGCAAATCACTAAATTGGATTAAATCCTTTACATCTCTTCCTGTGGCATTTTGGATAGCAAACATTTGAAAGCCAGAGTGTTTTTCAGCATAATCAATCCCAGCTTGAGTAATTTTCTCCATCAAAACTTCTGCGGACGCATTTTGAAGGGTCTCTTTATCAACGCCTGAAAGGATTCCTTCAATTTCTTCAGCACTGTATATCTCTGCTAATTGTTGACGGATCACCGCCTCGCGATCAATTTCACCATCAATTAATTGATGAAGTTCACTTAAGTGACCATCTGATTCTGCCAAACTTTTTTCTTCTGAATTAACGATGGAGTCTGACTCATTGACTACACTTTCTTCAATCACAGCGGCTTCTTCATCAATGATTAGCTCTTCCTCTGAAACTATTTCTTCTTCAGTAGATATAGATTCTTCAGTAGAACTCTCAGTTGTCTCTTCAACTAAGCTGCCGACTGTTTCTGGAATAGAAGTTGAGACGCTCTCGTACTCTACTGTTTTCTCATCTGTTGATGATTCCACACTCATTTCGGTACTGTTAGTCTCTGCTAACACTTCTTCACTATGAATCTCGTTAGAATCAACTGATTCTACAGTTTCTACAATTGCTGTTGATAAACTCTGATCAACAGCCGATATTTCTGCATCATCAATTTTAATGACTGCAGGGGTTTCAACTTGTTTTTTTACCTCAACCGGCTTACTTAAAGGTTGAATACCTTGCTCCTTATCATCATTTCCTAATTCTTCAATTTGGGAAGTTTCCGTAGTGTTTTCTGCTGCTAAAGCACTATTCGAACCCAAAAAGAACATACTTGAAATAGCAACGGATGCTAAGCCTGCACTATATTTTCTTAAACTATAGATTTTTTTCTTTCTAGCATTTTTCTTTTGTAACTCTGTAACATTATTCTTTCCTAACATATTATCACTCCTTAAATTTTAAAAATACCATACTTATACAATTAAAAAACGGCCACATCCATAATGTTGTGGTAATTACACACAATATTATGAATGTGACTAAATAGACCTCCTGTACACTTTACAATCATTAGTGAAGCAATTTAAAGCAAGATTGAATAAAAAACAATGTCTCTAAAACATTGAACAACACCGAACTTTTTTAACTTAAGAGAAGAAAAAATCGTTGGATACTTTCCCAAAGTCTTATGTTGCGATTGGATAAATGATAAAGACGCGCCTCTCAAATAAGTAAAATACATTACTTTAAGCGCCCTAACTAGTCCAATCTATCAACCACTTCCAGTCGATAAATCATTTATGAATGTGCGAACGACTGACTTCGTTAAAAGACTCTTTCGTCCTAATTCTCAAACTGCTGAATTAACAAGAACAATGATTGAATCTACTTATCAAACCAATGTGATTGCCGATCACTCAAAAACTAATAATCAGACCCTATTCACTCATACAGCCACCCTCTTCTTTTGCTGGCTTCTTAAGCAGACTTTATCAAACCAAAAGACCCCCAACCGTTAGATAAAAAGCTAACGGTTGGGGGTCGGTTCCTATTTGCTAGACATAAAACTTATTGATCAGATCGAGCATAGGCATTCTTCATGCCATTGGAAGCAATATCTAATACCTTTTTAAGCGTCTGATGTGTTTCTTCTTGTAACATAGCGACCAGTTTATGATTGGCTTGCTCGCATACTTGCTGACTTTGAGAGCTAGGGCTTGTTGCAAGTTTTTGATCATAGGCTTTAATGATTGCTAAAGCTTGATGGTCCACCTTGGACTGATAAGACTCTATCACTGTTTGCGTTTGATAATAATGTGCGTCCGCTAAAGCAGCAATCATTCTAGCAGACCAATACAGACTGTCCGTTGTGATTTGATCATCTGTCTGAGTGAGATAAGCCGGAAATTCACTCGCTTGAGGATATAGAGGAATCATGGCATTAAAGACATTTGATCCAAAGGCCATCCATTGAAGACTGCGATTGTTTTCCGGCATATAAGGCCGAATTTGAGTTAGGCCTAAAAAATTATTGCGATTGATTCCAATTGTCCGGTAAGCGCCTCGCATTTCGCTTGAGCCCTTAGTAAGATATGGATCATACGGGGTTCCTTGGTAATGATTGGAAAGGATCTCTTTTATTTCTTGGACAGTAATTTTATGTTCAGGCACAAAGGACCATGGGATATCAAAGGATTGTGGTGTGTAATCTGCCTCTGAGCCTTCCCACTTATAAGTTGTTGGATTGAAAAAGCGTCCCATTACCCAAGCTCGTGGCGTATTATATACTAAATCTGCAGCAGTTCTTGAGCCAAAGGCCAAACGTGGCTGAAATGGACCATCTTTTGATAAATCTAAGTGATTCTCTTGAATAAACTCTTTTAAATCAGCTGAACACATATGCTCTTTTTGTTGACCGAATGCATCTTCTAAATCAAAGGAATCTATTCCAAATTGATTAGGCATCACTACATAGGAATCATCTGGTACCCGTTTAGCTAACCAATGATGACCCCCTATTGTTTCCAACCACCAAATTTCATCGACATCTTGAAAAGCAATCCCATTCATCTCGGAAGTGCCGTATTCTTCTAACAAACTTGCCAACCGCTTTACCCCTTCACGAGCAGACCGTATAAAAGGTAAGACGAGCGATACCATATCTTCTTCTGAGATACCTCCAGGAATTTCTGCTTGATAATTATCGCTCCCCTGCTCACCCCTAGCTTCTTGGTAGGTTACCAATGGATCAGCAGCTAACACTCGCGCATTGGAAGTGATCGTTTCGGTCGCAGTCATGGCAACATTTGCGGCATTGACCCCACACGCTCCCCAAACTCCCTGGTCTCCTACAGCATCAGGGGTCATACTATAAGCTAATGGGTCACTTGGCAACTCAATTTCTAAGTGAGCTAACACCGACCGATAGTGAGACGGATGTCCTTGACTATCGACTTTGACCATTTTTTTAACATTAAATTGTCCCGAAACAGAGTCTTCGTTTCGTGCAACAAGCGTTGACCCATCATAAGAGGCTTTTTTACCTACTAAAATTGTTGTACATCCCATATTAATCCCTCACTTTCATACTCCTATCTTATGCTTCTTACTTCTAAAAATAAAGTCTGAATAATGTATTTATTCTTAAGTATTAAAAAACTCCTCATTAGTTAGGTCGCTGGCTAACTAATGAAGAGCTTATTACAGTGCTATTTTTAGCTTTTAATCTTATCGGAATATATTTTATCAATAAAAACTGCTATGGCATTATCTCCTGAAACATTCGCTGCAGTACCAAAAGAGTCTTGAGTTAAATACAGCGAAATCATTAATTGTTGCATAGCATCTCCAACAATTCCTACCATTGGTAAGAATGGTACAGCTGACATAATAGCTCCTCCAGGTGCTCCTGGAGCTGCTACCATCGCAATACCTAACATGCAGATAAAGCCAAAAATTACACTAAAGCTGTGCGGAAGATCATACATTAATAATAAGGCTGTCGCACAGGAAGTAATAGTAATCATCGAACCTGCTAAATGAATAGTTGCACATAGAGGGACAACGAAATTACGAATTTCTTCAGATACACCATTATTTTCTGCACAATCTAAGTTCACCGGAATAGTTGCAGCAGATGACTGGGTCCCAACTGCCGTCATATAACCTGGAATTTGATTTTTAATGAGTCGTAATGGGTTTTTTCCAGCATAGCTTCCTGCACCAATGAATAATAAACTAACATAAAGTAAATGCATAATAATGACAATAACGAATACTTTCCAGAAGATAGATAGTACTGCAAATACCGATCCAGAATAAGACATATTTGCAAAATTTCCTAGAATATAAATTGGCAACAAGGGAATAATTACCGTTTCTAATACTTTAACTACCACTTCTTCAAACTCAACAGTCAATTGGTAAAGTACCTGTCCAGAATTTCGATTAGCCCGTAACCACGAAATAACAAGCCCCATCATAAAAGCCAGCACAACCGCTGTTGTAACTTCTAAAATAGGCGTTATCGGAACCGTAAAGAATGGAGTAGCTCCTTCTCCTGCTTCAGTAATCTTATTGACTAAATCACTGGTAATAAAACTAGGGAAAATACTTGTTGCCACAAAGTAAGCAAAAGTCCCCCCTATAAGGGTTGATCCATAAGCTGTTAAAGCTGTCATACCTAGTAATTTGCCTGCTCCTTCTGTAAGATCTGCAATTCCTTTAGTTACTAAACCAATAATCATTAAAGGAATAAAGAAACCTAAAAAGGCTGAAAACAGGCTAGATAAAGTAACTAAAATTCTAATAAACCATTCAGGAACAAATGGCAAACGCCCAATCAAAATACCCATTGCAATAGCTATCAGCAACCGACCGACTAAACCCGTTTTGATTTTAATTCTGTCATTTTTATTCTCTGACATTTTTTCCCCTCCATTTGGAATTTTTTTAGCAAACTCGAGTTATTACTATGCTTATATTATACACGAAAAAAAGTTATATGAAAGCGTTTTTTAAATTATCTTGTTTTTTAACTGCATTTTGCTGAATAGTAATAATTGTAGCTCTTTTAAAGAAATTTTATTTTAAAAACAGTAATAAAATACTCTTTTTAAAATGTTTCCTATCTCATAAAATTCTTTAAATTATTTTCGCTATTGACACGAACATCCGTTCGTATTAAACTGTTGCTTACAGGAGGAATTTGTAATGACTATTATTGATTATAGCCGTGAACCTAAATCTGATATTGCTTTTATCGATATGAAATCCTTCTATGCGAGCGTAGAGTGTGTTGAGCGTGGCTTGCATCCTCTAAGAACAAGCCTTTGTGTCATGAGTCAAACAGACACTTCTCAAGGGCTGATTTTGGCTTCTTCTCCCATTTTTAAGCAAGTTTTTGGGCGTAGCAATGTGGGACGAACTTATGATTTACCCTTCTCTCTTCATAATCGACGATTCAACTATCGCAACGCTCGACGTAATGGCTTACGAACGGATCCTGCCTATGTTCGTTATATTGAATCTTGGGCCAAACGTTCATTATTTGTGCCACCCAGGATGGACCTTTATATTAAAAAGAATATCGACCTTTTAAAGCTGTTAACCCAGTATGCTTCTGAAGAAGATATTCTCCCCTATTCGATTGATGAAAGCTTTATTGATTTAACGCATGTTTTGAACTACTTTATTCCTGATCGTCAGGTGTCACGTCGAGACAAATTAGAAATGTTAGCTAGTAAAATTCAACTGGATATCTGGCGTAAAACAGGAATCGCTTCAACCATTGGTCTTTCTAATGCCAATCCTTTATTGGCTAAGCTCGCTTTAGATAACGAGGCTAAAAAGAAGCCGACCATGCGAGCAAATTGGTCCTATGAAGATGTTGCAAGCAAAGTATGGGCCATTCCAAATTTAACTGATTTTTGGGGGATTGGTAAGCGCACAGCCAAACGACTCAATCAGTTAGGGATTCATTCCATTTATGATCTAGCCCATGCTAATCCTGAACAATTAAAAAAGGAGTTCGGTGTAATTGGCTTGCAATTATTCTTTCATGCCAATGGGGTCGACGAAAGTAAAGTTAGTGAGCCTTATCGTCCGAAGTCTAGAGCTATCGGTAATTCGCAAATTTTACCCCATGATTATACTCAGCAAGCAGATATTGAATTGCTTTTGAGTGAAATGGCAGAACAAGTGGCCATTCGTTTAAGACGGGCTGGCAAAAAAGCACAGCTGGTCTCTGTCTCTGTCGGTTATTCCAAAGCAGTTGACCTATCTCCCCTTCGCGCTCAAACCAAAATCGATCCTAGCCAGCAAACAAAAGTCTTAACAGCCACTGTGATTGAGCTCTTTCGCTCTAAATATAAAAACGGACCCGTTCGCCATATTGGTGTTCGTTATTCGGGCTTGGTAGAAGAAAACATCCATTACTTTTCGCTTTTTGAAGAGCCAAGACAAATATCAAAAGAAGAGCGCCTCGATAAAACAGTAGATGCTATTCGAAAACGTTTTGGCTACGTCTCTGTTTTAAAAGCTAGCGCCTTACTAGAAAGTTCTCGTTCCATTGCTCGAAGCAAGTTGATAGGTGGTCATGCAGCAGGCGGAGCAGGCGGATTGGATGGTTTAGAATGAGTGTAGATCGGTCTTACTTATCATCTAAAGCTGCACGTCAATATCAAGATCGCAAAATGGCTAAATGGATGGGCTTTTTCTTATCAGAACATAGCTCTGCTCTGTCACACAGCTTTACTGACTCAAGCCCGGCCAGACTGTCTCCTAAGGAGAAATTTCTTTTACTCAGCCAAGCCTATGTTCAAAAACTCTCCATTAGCCTTATTTATCAAGGCAATCATCCAAATAAGGCCCACCAATCATTTACCGGCACTCTTAAAGAGCTAAATCTAGACCATTGTGCGATTGAAGACCCCCTTTCTAGAAACTATCTCCTTTTAGCTTTTGAACAAATTATCGATATTACACTTGCTGAGGAGGTGGAATAATGAAAACCAATGACTACCACCATAATCAAACACAATTTGATTATTTCAGTGAAAATTATCAACGATTTCAAGAGGATTTCTATCGTTATTCTAAGCTGAAAGTTCCTCTTGCTTTTCTAGAGGATGAGTTATTACGAATGATGTCGGCATCAACCATTAATTATTTTCGTATCCCTCAAAAACACAGTCTCGACCAACGTACTCACACTTTTGTTTTCAAGGTGCGTACCGATAAGCGCAACCATTTAATTCGCATTTACCAATATCAGTATCATTATGTTGATTAAAGTTCTACCCTCAATCCCAGCCTATCAAGCTAGGATTTTAGTGCTATCCATCTTTCTATTCAAAAAGCCCACTCATTTGAGTGAGCTTTTTTCTAAGCTTGATTAGCAAACTGACTTTAATAGCCGTCTGCATAACACCCATTAGCTACTTAAAGCAAATCATGTTTCTTTTTTCACTAATATTACCACTCTTCATCAACAAGATAATATCGGCATTACAAATAGTCGATAAGCGGTAGAGCATTACGAAGGAGGTCCCCCTCCCTTACCTTATCCATACCTTCTTCATTTAATCTTTCTAAAAAAACTATCGACTGAAGAACGTACTTCATCCAATGCTAAGATGGCTGGATTAAAGAGCACAGCTCGATCAATGGTATCCATTGCTTTTGAAGCAGGGAAATATTATTAGCTTCTTCATTTATTTCCTTATGTAGCAAGATAAAAACTCGATTAAAAAGGGGCTTCACCTTTCAATCGAGTTCGTTAGATCAGTTAATTACTAATGGTTAATGGTATCTATTTTTGTGTGGACTTTCATAGGAAAAGAAGGTGAACCCTTCGCCAATTACTTGTTGAACGTCTGAAATAGTGACGAAGGCTTTGGGATCAATTTGAGTCACTAATCTTTGTAATTGAACAACCTGATTACGATTCACTATTGCCAGTAAGACTTCCCTTTCTTGCTTAGAATAGTAACCATATGCCCTAAATACAGTGATACCTCGCACCATCTCTTTAATTACTATATCCGCAATTTCTTCTTTCTTAGAGGAGAATATCATCACGGACTTTCGACGGTTGACCCCATCTGTCACGAAGTTTACGGTCTGACTCGCAATAAACATCATCATGATTGTCACAATCGTCATATCTACACCAATGATGAAACTTGAAGCTAAAATGACTAGCATATCACACATCAGTAAGCCAACTGAAAAGCTAATTCCTAGGTACTGCTGCATAATCATAGCAACAATATCCGTTCCGGCAGTAGTCCCATTGCCTCTAAGAACTAAACCAATACCTGCTCCTAAAAGAACTCCACCTGCTACAGCAGGGATAATAATATTAGTTGCAATATAAGGAGCTGGTTGGATAACATTTAAACAAAAACTTAAACAAGTTGAAGCATAAATTGTATAAAGCAAGGTTCGCCTACTTAGGTATTTCCATCCAACCACTAATAAAATGGCATTAACGATGAAGTTGCTTGTACCGGTTGGTATTTTAAGTAAATAATAGGCCAACATAGAAACACCCGTTACACCACCATTACCAAAATGATTTGGGATTAAGAAATAGTTTACTCCAAAAGCATAAACAATACAGCCAAGCGTCATTATCAAAACAGAATAAAGAATCCCTTTCGGAGTTAAATCAAAATAGTCCATTACTTTTTTTACCATTGCCACCACTCCTTTACTATCAAGGATATTATACCCTTTTTTGACAAGAATGTAATCACTTTCAAGTAGGTTTTTAAAATCTTAGTAAATTATAATCAATCATTAATTTATTTTATTGTTTCGATAGTTATTGACAGCGCTGAGTTACCATTCCTAATAATTTGCAAAAGTAATGATGGTATATTTTTTCTCTTGTTAAGACTTTTATTTAAGTTAAAAATAATAAATTTTTATAAAACAAATTTAATTATTTATAATTTTTAAAAAAAGGATGTTATATCTGATTTTTTTGTATATACTATTAACAATAAATTTTTGAAAGATGGTTGGTGTTGATGTGTGCAAAGAATAAGTTGAGTGTGATAGCAGTAAGTTTAATGATAATGGTAAGTTCTCTCTTTAATTTTGATGTTAATGCCCATGCAAGTACTTCAATAAAGGAAACAGCTAATGTTAATGATAATGTTGTAATGGATTTTTATAAAGAAAATTCAGAGTATTTTGACACTTCGGAAAATGGTGATGAGACAGTTGTAACTATCACAGATGATAAACTTATAAAGTATTTTAATGATCTAGGAATAGATACTTCTAAATTTTCAAATGATAGTACTAGCATGTTAAGAAGACAAAGTAACGGGGTAACAAAGTTGGTATGGCATGGAAAAGCATCAAAAGGTAATGAGGATGTATATATAAGTGCGTCAACGTTTAGTATTCTAGGTGGAGCTGGTACGGGAGTTGCAACAAGATTTATACTTATGTTGTTACCACCACAATTTAAACTTGCAGCAGCGGCTATAGATGGAGCTATTGGTGCTATCGGTTTTTCTGACTATGCAAGAGTATTTGTTGTAAGAGGATTTCGTTATCAATACAATTATTTACAATAATCGTAACTTAAAAGGATCATTAGGTGAATTTTATGAAGAAACTAAGCAAAATAATAAATGAGTTACTTTTTGTAGGAGTATATATTTTGGTAAGCGTATTAATAACATTTTTCCAAGGGAAATTAACGATTTCATATTTTTTTGATAACTTATTGTATAGAATAATAGGATTTGTGTTTGTGTATTCATTATTTTATTTTGTAGATAAAAAACATAGGAAGGAAAATAATTATGAAAAAAAATAATTATATAAAATCAATATTAATTCTAACTATATTTTTAGGTCTATCAACTATATCTGTTTCTGCTGAGGAAAACGATCTAACAAAAGAGGATTATATTACTACACAATCTGTTTCTACTGAAGATACAGATGTAACAAAAGAGGATTATATATTCAGGTCGAAAGTTTGGCCTCCGCGTACTCTTTTTGTAGAAGTATGGAAAGTGGTACCAACTGACCCGGGTCCGGTCCCTAGATCCTATAAACAATGGTATGTAGAGTATAGGAACGGCATAAAATATGAAGGATATATATCATGGACAGGTGCTAAAAAAATATATACTGTCGCTCCTGTTAAATTACAATTTTTATTTAGAGGTATCATAAGATTAGCAAAAATTTAGCAATACTAAAAAGCAAGATAAATTATTAATTTAATTCATCTTGCTTTTTTAATATTTATTTTTTCAAAAAATTACTTTTCGAATTGATACTATATTAAATAGCTTTATTTTCGGTGTTACGACAAACTTCTTTTGTCATTTTTCCCTTTTAATAAATGTATCATAAGCTAATCATTCGTCTTAATCCACTTTTTTAGTTTTACATAATTAGTTTATTTGTTGGAAAAGCCCGCTTACATCGTTGACATCGATAGTAAAAAGGATTCCCTTACCCGGTTGGTCAATATCCATGGCTTTAGAAACTTTTTCAATGATTTCAGGCACTTTTTGTGTCTCAACAATCATTAAGACAAGCTCTTTTTCCGGTTCAATTTGAACATTAAAAATCTTAGGAGCTTTCTTCGAACCTAGTCCTCGACCATGGAGGATAGTTGCTCCACCTGCTCCTTCTTCACGAGCAGTTTCCACTACTTCATCCCCTGAATCACGATCAACAATTGTAGCTACTAATTGATACTTACTCATTTCTTGACCTCCCTCATTAAATTCATGCATTAACTGGTGACTGCCATAGACACTACTTGTATTAATTGAAAAGAGAATGCCCTTTCCTTTTTTAGGTAATTCACACTTTTCGGTTAAGACTTGATGAATTCTTTCTTCATTTGAATGATCAACCAACATCAATAAGGCTTCACGCTTGGAATCATTCAAACCTAATAAATCTAAGAAAGGATTGGCAACTGTTCCTTCTGCTTGAAAGATCGTTCCACCGGTGGCTCCTGCCAGGCGTGCCTGCTCAAGGTAATAGGAGGCTGTACCCTTCTTAACAATTGCAAAAAATAAGACTGTCTGCATAAATACCCTCCTATGCTATTTTTTCTTGTTTTAATTTCCACTTATAGATGATTCCGAGTAATAATATCATGACGATTGGCGCCATTGCAACCGTTGCGATGACACCAAAGCCATCCGTTACCACATCTGCCGTTGGAATCCGATCCGCTGCCCCTTGTGCAAAGGACAGGATGAAAGTTGCCGTCATTGGTCCGGAAGCTACGCCTCCCGCATCAAAAGCAATCCCTCCAAATAAATCATCTACAAAAAAGGATAAACAGATGGCTAAAAGAAAGCCAGGTAATAAATAATACCAGATTTGAATACTAGGCACTAGGATACGAACCAGTGACCCACTGACAGCTAGGCCTACTCCAATAGATAGAAAGACAAGTAAAAGTTTATTCTTAATAAAACCACCCGTTACCGCTTCAACTTGGTCTCCCAATACGTGAACGGCTGGCTCAGCCAAAACAATCACCAAGCCCATAATCAAACCAATTACGGGTAACCATGCCTGAAAGTCACGCGCTAACATATTACCTAGAAAACGCCCCATATCCATAAAGCCTTGATTGACACCTATTAGAAAGAGAACCAGTCCAATCAAAGTGTAAGTAACCCCTTTGATAATCCGTTTGAGTTCACGCTTTTTGAGCTTAAATTGTTTCCAATTCATAATCGCAAACAAAATGGCTAAGGGAGCGAGGGCCATTAAAGACTCAAGCAAGGTGTGTCCAATAGCCAAAAAGAATGGGGCAATAATTCCCTCCGTATAACGATAAACTTCTGCTTGCCCTTGGAAACTTACTCCTGTAATAACTGATAATAAAATAACTGCTAAAATTGGCCCGACACTCATGGCACCTACTAAACCAAAAGAATCTTCCTCAGCCATGTGCCCCCCTTTACGAGATGAAACAGCCGCTGATAATGCTAAGATAAAAGGTGTGGTTAAGGCACCTGTCGTAGCACCTGACGCATCGAAAGCAATGGCTATAAAATCATTAGAAACCAATAAGGCCATTAAGGCGATCAACCCATAAGCAATTAAGAAAAAATACTTAATCGAAAAGGAAGACAAAATCCGCACGATACCAAAAGCAATTAAGAAGCCGACACCAAGTGAGACCATTGCAACAATCACCGTTGAAGTAAGAGCTCCTCCCATCGCATCAGCCACCTGTTGGCCTAAAATAAGTAAATCAGGTTCTGCGACCGTGACCGAAAAACCAATTACAAAGGCTAGCCCTGTAATGGCCCAAATATTGGGAGCATCTGCTACACTTTTCCCCATCAAATCTCCTATAGGACTCATACCAACTTCCACACCAAATAAGAAGATCGTTAAACCTATAATTAAAAAGACAGCCCCTATTAAAAAACGAATCATCATATCTGCCGACACATTGACCATGGTCAATGAAATGATCACGACTATAAGTATAATAGGCAGTACAGAAGCTAACACTTCTTTTAATTTATCGACTAATAAATCCATAACATTCCTCCTTCATAAATATTATTTCTCCTTCATCATACCATAGCTTAGCTTGACTTTTGCTTAAATCTTTATCACCATTCATTCCGTTCATCTTTTACTTGCATTTTTACCTTCATACCTTGACTTAAAAGTGTATGGCTCGTATAATACACTTAAACAAGCTGTATTATGATTGTGGGACACATCTTGGAATATAATAAAGCTTTAATGGAGGTAAAATAATGAAACTTGCACCCAATCTACCCATCTATACCCAAATTATTACTTGGGTAAAAGATCAGATCATCACAGGCAAATATACGCCGGGTTATCAATTGCCCTCAAGAAGACAATTAGCAAAGGAATGGAAAGTCAATCCCAATACCGTTCAAAAGGCATTTAAAGAAATGGAGGACTTAGGTATGATTGTTACTCAAGCTCAAAGACCTAGCACCATAACAACTGATACGCAATTAATTTCTCAACTTAAATATGAATCCATTGATCAAGCCATCGAAAACCTAGTCGATGTTTTAATTCCCATGGATTTGCAATTAGAAGATATCATCCAACGCCTTACCCATAGCTATCAAATTAAAAAGGAGGCCATTAACCATGATTAAAATCGAAAACCTCAACAAGTCTTTCAGTAAGCATAAGGTCCTTAAAGACATCAATTTAGAAGTTAAACCAGGTGAAATCACTGGATTGATCGGCATTAATGGTACAGGAAAATCGACCCTCATTAACTGTATTGCCAGACTTTTGCCTTATCAAGGGGAAATTTATATTGATGAAATAAAATTGCGAGATGCTAAAGCTAGAATATGGCATGTTCCCGATTACCTCAACTTTCCCCCTTCGATGACGGTTAAAGCATGCAAAGAATTTATGTACAATCTCTATCCTGCTTGGAATCCTACTAGAGCACAAGATATCCAAGATTTTTTCCAATTAGAAGATAGTAAGCGCATTAAAGAGCTATCCAAGGGGAATCAAGCAAAACTTAATTTAATGTTAGGCTTATCTTTAGAGGCAGATTATCTTCTGTTAGATGAACCCTTTGCTGGCATCGATGTCTTTAGCCGGGAAGAAATTCTTGAACTCTTTGGTTCATTTATCCAAAAAGACTGTGGTGTCTTAGTAACCACTCATGAACTTTACGATGTCGAACACTTTATCGACCGAGCCGTTTTAATGAGTGAGGGCCAAATCAAACACTCTATCTATTTAGAAGATATGCGTGAAAATGAAGAACTATCCTTAGTTGAATGGTTAAGAAAGGAGTTAAATTAAATGAAAGAAATATTAAGTTTAACTTATTTTGAAATACAAAGACAGAAACTTTACTGGTTATCCATCGCTTTAATCTATCTCGTCCTATCCTTAATTTCTATTAATAATAATATACAAAGCAATTTTCAACAAAATATGATTATTCAGCCAAGTATATTGCTGAATATCATAAATATCGCCTTTATTATCGGAGTTATTAGTACGGCCATTGCGACCCTTTTAGTCTGGTTAAAAGATTGGTTTAGCCAAGGTAAAATGATTTCTCGCTGGTTAGCTGGCCCTTTTAAACGATCCAGCCTCTACCATGCAAAATTTCTAAGCCTCGTCTTTTATTTTTTCCTGAATATTTTATTCGTTTATTTTACAGTATATGTTTTTCATTTTCTCTTACAAATGATCTTACAAGAGCGGTATTCAAATGATATGCCCCTCTATCTCGTTTTCAACTTTTCTTATTTCACCAATCTTTTCACCGAATCCATCTGGGTATCGCTTGTTAATATCTTAGCCTGGCTTGCCTTGATTCCAATCACCCTTCTATTTGTACTGCTTGAACGCGCCTATTCCTGGAAATGGTCTGTCCTCTACTTGCTCATCCTAGTAGCAGGAACATATCTTACTGGAAAACTCATAGCTTTTGGTATGCTACCTACTAATCTCGAGTTTCATGCGTTTTATCCACTCAGTTTTATCCTTGTAGGAAGTATCACTTACTGGATTGGCAGTCAATATGTCGCAAAAGATCTGCATATTTAAAGGAGGTAGAAAGATGAATTATTATAAACAAATGATTAAATACTTTGCAATCATTGGCATGGGTTTAATCTTATTAGTAGGAAGTCTCTATGGTCTTAACTCGCCGATTATTGGGAAATTAACCTCAATAAAAGGAGATGAAAAACTAACCAATCTACCTGAAGAGTATGTCCAACTAAGTAGTCAAAACAGTTTCTTCTCTCTGCCAGAAGAAATGTTCCAAAATAAAAGTGGAGATTTTCAGTTGAGTCGTTCAAATCTTAGATTCAAAAGCCTTGATTTTGAGGGAAATAAAGAATTAAAAGCATTAGCTAAAGAAGCCCCCAACTTTTTCAAAGGAATAGATTCACTAGAACAAATCTATCAAGGAGATAAGCACTATTTCTGGATTGAAAGTGATTTGTTTTCTAATGAAGAAAAACCCATCAAAGTTCACTTTTTAGACTTTACAAATAAAAAGGAGCTTATCAAAGATATTCCTACAATCAAAACTTCAATTAAGGACTCGGATAAAATCTATCTGCAAAATGTTCAAGTCCGACAAGTTGATGGTAAATATTATCTAATGTGTCTTTACAATATCGAATCGGGAAACAGCAATAGCGACAAATTTTCCTTTAAAAACAAAATTACAATTTACCAACTTGATGAAGTCAACAAAGAAAACCAATTTAAACTCATTAATGAAGAAGACTATACTGTATATAGTGATGAGGAAACTCTAGCTAAAGATGTTTGGTTCAATAGTCCATTCTTAAGTAGTAACCTCTCTCTTGATGCTCCCTTTATTCAAACTAGCTATAATCTTGAAAATGACGAGAATGGTCCCTTCTTTCTGTTTGATTTTAAAGACCAATCATGGCAAGAAACTAAAGTAACCATTCCAAGTTCAAATAGCTTCGAAATCCTGACTGCTGACTCTAACCATATTTATATCATCGAATATCAAAAAAATAAGCCTCACTTTGGTCGCTACTCAATAAAGGAAGATAATTATATCGGTGAGATTCCGATTGAACATTTTGAATCTTTGGAAGTTGGGCTAGACATTCAAGTGATTGACTATAACAGTAAGGGGCCATCTCTTCTCTCCCTCAATGATTCTGGCAAGAAATATTATGGCTATTACGATTTAAACACCGGACAAAGCCAGTCACTCTTTAGAATCGATTTTCCTAAAGAGTATCAGAATTATTTAGATCTTTTAATTTGGAATTAAAGAATCATACGCACCCATATTGTACTTTAAAGGAGGCTGACTAATGTCACAGCCTCCTTTTATTTTAAAAAAGTTATGCATTTAATTTTAAAAGAAAACCATTTCCTTTTTATTACTTAAAGTTACATTATAATTAGAAATTTATTTATGCTTCTTAGCTATATTCCCCATAGAATAGTCACTTTAAATTACTGGAAATATTTTAGCCATCAACTATTTAAAGAGGAAGTGAAATGAAAGAGGCTTTTACGGCTGGTGAGCATGATGAGCTCGGGTGACACAACTGCTTTGCGCAAGGGAAAAAGAAAGCAGAAAACTAGAGGAAGAAATTTCAAAATTTGAGAAAATACTTCAATCAAAAAAGAGCAATTAAACAGTCAACAGAAGATGAGTTAATAGCCGATAAAAGCAAAGAATCAAAAAGTATTATTTTAATTGATAAGACAGACTTTTATAATATAGCATTCAAAGAAATTGAAATAAACGACCAATGATGACTACGGCTTAACTGTCACTTCAACAAATCATTAGACAAACAAAAAAGCAGTCTTAGTTTAACTAGGACTGCTTTTAAGATGTTAGGCATTTTAAAAACTTCGATTAAGCTTCAACAGCTACTGGGTAAACTGAAACTTTCTTAGCTTTTTTACCCTTGCGTTCGAATTTAACGATTCCATCAATTTTTGCAAATAATGTATCATCGCCACCACGGCCAACATTTTCGCCTGGATGGATTTTTGTTCCACGTTGACGGTAGATAATTGATCCACCTGTTACTTCTTCACCGTCGCCAACTTTAGCGCCTAAACGCTTAGCAATGGAATCACGACCGTTCTGAGTAGAACCTCCACCTTTTTTAGTAGCGAATAGTTGTAAGTCTAATTTCAACATAGAGAGCACCTCCTATAGTATAGTTTGTTTAATCTGGATATATTCGGGATAAGCTTGTTCTGTCACTTCTAAAGCTAAAATTAAATGACGCATCAAAAGTTGCACATCATGTTTTAACTTCTTTTGTTCAATCGATGGTAGTACGAGCTTGAGATAACCACCTTCCATTTCATTAACAGTGGTTTCTACAGGCACTTGCAAGAGTTGGTAAAGAGAGTTTTCTACTGAAATAACTTGGCTAGATACTGCGGCACAGACAATATCTTGTCCATGTTCACCATAACCAGCATGTCCTGTCATTTCGATTTCTTTAACTTCTTGACCCTCTTTTGAAAGGCTGATTTGTACTTGAATCATGATTAAGCCTTAATCGCGTTAACAGTTAATTTAGTGTATGGTTGACGGTGTCCTTGCTTACGGTGAGAATCTTTACGACGTAAATATTTGAAAGTAACCACTTTCTTTTCGCGTCCTTGTTTCTCAACAGTCGCTTCTACACTTGCTCCAGCAACTAATGGTGAACCTACCTTTGTTTCACCTTCACCACCTACTAAAACGACTTCATCAAAAGTTACTTTATCGCCTTCAGCAACGTCTAGCTTCTCAACGAAGATTGTTTGTCCTTCTTCTACCTTAATTTGCTTGCCGCCTGTTTTTATAATTGCGTACATTCAAGCACCTCCTATTATTAGATTTTCGGTATAAATACCTACACTTAGACTCGCCAACTTGAGTGGCTAATGCACTTAAACTCAAGGATGAGCGGTTGCAGTTGTGGTGCTACACAAATACAACATTAGTAGGATATCAGAATTACTTTAGACTGTCAATAATTCTAAGGAAAGATATTTTTGGTAAATTACCAAATGCGAACGCGCTCCTCTGGAGCTAGCCACATGCCGTCCCCTTCTGACGTTTCAAATGTTTCATGAAATTCATCAAGATTCTTCACTTGGACATTGGCGCGTAATTCTGCCGGTGCATGAACATCTACTTGAAGCAACATTAATTCATACTCTGGACGCGCTTTTTGACACCAAATACGGGCCCAATTGATAAAGAACTCCTTATAATCTGTTTCTCCTTCATTTTTTAAGGCATTTAATGCAGCTGTCAAACCACCTCCATCTGCAATGTTTTCAGAAACGGTTAACTTGCCATTTACTTTCCCTTGGCCAAACGGTATACCATCCCATTGATCAACCACCGCTTGAGCTTTTTGGTTAAAAGCTTCAAAGTCTTGCTCAGCCCACCAGTTATTCAAGTTACCATTTTCATCAATTTTAGCGCCATTATTATCAAAAGCATGCGAAATCTCATGAGCTATGACAGCTCCAATTCCTCCATAATTCGCCGCTCTTGATTGATCCAGACTATAGAAAGGAGCTTGTAAAATAGCGGCTGGGAAACAAATATTGTTTAAAGTGGGATTGTAATAGGCGTTCACTCTATCTGCTGGCATCAACCATTTATCTCGGTCCACCGCTTGCTTGTATTGTGAAAAATGGTCCCTTTGATGAATCCTCTTTAACGATAAACAATTTTTAAAAAGGGAGCTCTCTGCATTCACTTTTAAGTCTTTATAATATTCTGGATAGTCGTTTGGAAAGCCAATTAGATAGTTAAATTTTTCTAACTTTCTAATTGCTAATTGAATGGTTTCATCACTTAACCATTGGTTCTTTTCCAATCTTTTTTTGTAAACTTCAATCATCGCTTTGACCATGCTCTCTATATCCCTACGAGCTTCGAATCCTAGATATTTTTTGCCATAATAGGTGCCTATCACTTGATCAAACAGATCCCTTACTAGGTAAAAATAAAATTTTTTCGCTTTCATCGGTTCAGGCGTTCCCGATAGAGCCAATGAAAACTCACTGCCTTTTAAACGAAAATCTTCACCTAACACTCCGGATAGGTCATTAATTGTGCTTACTATTATCCAAGATTTAAGAAGTTCAATATTATCCGACTGAACAATTTCATCTAGATGTTCAAAAAAAGAAGGTTGAGTAACAATAATTTTTTCTGGCACTTCTTTGATAATCTGCTTAATAAAAGAATCAATTGCAATTTCTTGACAATAATCTTTCACTTCAGCAATGGATCGTACATTATAATTTTGGGTATAGTCCGCTAATTCTTCTTGCGTTTTCTGATAGCTAGCTAATTTACGATCAAATTCTATACAGTTTTTTACCCATTGTTGACTTTGGTCCTTATTATAACCAAGACTTATTAATAATTCTTCGCTTTGTTTTTGGTATATGTTCAAAAGAAATTGTCCTTTTTCATTTTCTTCATCGTAATATGGAGTATCTGGCAAAATTAACCTTGGGACATCCATATAAAGGCAATTTTGTTCCGCATTTTTCATGTCTGGTTCAACGGATAAGTTAATTAACGAAGGTAATTTATAGTTTAATAGTTCCACCATTTTAGCTGTAATAGCTTGATAATCTGCTTGTGAAAGGATACTATTTAAAAAGTCTTTAGCTTCTGCCAAATTTTCTTTCTCTTGATGTTCAAAATCAAGTGCTTTTTTATAAAGCTTGATAAACTCTAACATTAAAGGATCCGTAGTAGTTAGTTTCCCTTCAACTAACGCGTTGATATCCTTCAAACAAACTTCTTCAACTTTCTCGGCTAATGACATAAATCCACCTGTAGCTGGTTTGTCTGAAGGAATCACCGCTTCTTCTAGCCATTCCCCATTTACCGCTTGATATAAATCATCTTTTAATAAAGAGTGATTGATCGCCATAATAATTCCTCCTCTTTTGTTGTTTTATTCTCTTAATTATAACATTTTATTTCAAATGCACAAAAAAACCGGGAAATAGTTCCCGATCTTCTTTTAAAAGATAATATGATCATCATAACCTAACCAACGCACAAGCAACCGATTAGGAAGATACATGAAAAAGGTTAAGGCCATATTAAAGATTAGAGTTGGTCCTAAACGCATCACAACATAGTCTTCAAAAAGAAGCCTACTTAGTCCTACTTGTTGATAGAAAAGATAAACAACGAAATCAATAATAGTTATTGAAACGATAAATAACATCATATGGATAATAGCGTTGCGTGGAAAGTGACGCCTGATTGAAAGAATAAAATATGCGATGAGAAAATAAAGAATGGCGTATAGGCCTAAAATGGTTGAATTATAAGCATCTGCTATTAACCCTATAAAGAAAGCATAGATCATAATTGAAGTATTACGTAAATAAAAGGAAAAGGTTACAATAAAATAGAGCAGTAGATGTGAAACAATGATTTGTTCATTTCCTAAAAAGGCTGTGGGAAAGATAGAGGGCAGGGCTGAATCGATTACTAAGGCAAAGAGTAAGACAAGTGGAACAATACCCACAATGTTTCTTTCTCTTTGATAGCCAAATTTAGTCGAAAAATTATTCATCTTGCTGAGCTCCTTCACGTAAGATCACTGTTACAAATCGAATATCAGTCATCTCTCCAGCCGGTTTTACTCTTACCGTTTGGAATAATCCTTGGGCATCCATTTCTGTTTGGGTAACTTCTCCAACAAAGAGCGAGGATGGTATTACCCCCCCTAAACCAGAAGTAATGACCATATCTCCCGCTTTTACTTTAGCATCTGGCAAAACTTGAGTCATGATGAATTCTTTGTCCTTCGGGTCATAGTCACTGATCACACCAATTGCAGAAGATCCATCTTTATCCGTTTGAACACGAGCCGATACCATACCGTCTTTTGATTGGTTGCTAGTTAATAAAAGAACCTTAGAAGATGAAGGATATACCTCTATAATACGTCCAATCAGACCGTTTCCAGCCATAACAGCCATATTTTCTTCCATACCCTGTTTGGAGCCTAAATTGATAATAAGGGTTTCTGTCCATTGATCAGGATTTCTTGAAATAACAGTACCATGAATACTGGTGAATTTAGAAAGAGTTTCTGACAAGTCAAGTTCTTGTCGTAATTTTTCATTTTCAGTCTCCAAATCGGCAATACGCACTTGCATTTCATAAGATTTATCAATTTTTGATTTGAGTGCTTCATTTTCTTCAAAAGTATTGACTAAATCGTCCACAGAATTCACAAACTGAACCACCATGCTTACTGGTTCAGAAAATACTCTGCCGGTCCAGGAGATTGTTTCATTAACAGCTGTTTTGACCACATTATTCGTTCCATTGAAAAGAGAATAAGCGATTAAACTGCTAATGACAATCCCACCCAGAAGAATTCCAATTAACTTCTTATTATTAAGCATATTTTGCCTTCTTTCTACTAGTAAACAATTATCTTAAACTCCGCTCAATCGCTGATGATTGACGATCCAACTCATTAAACATACGTCCTGCACCCATAGCGACACAGTCGATGGGTAAATCGGCTCTTCGTACAGAAAGACCTAATTCTTTTTCAATTCGTTCTGGTAGATGTTTAAGTAAAGACCCGCCACCAGTCAAAATAATACCTGTTTCCATGATGTCTGCAGATAATTCAGGGGGGGTTAATTCTAACACCTGTTTTATTCCTAAAATAATTTGATGAATTACTACATCAATGGCTTTTGCAACTGTCTGAGTGGATACTTTGGCTTCATTGGGCACGCCGGTTATAACATCTCTACCTTTTACAATTAAATGATCATTTTCTTCTTTAGGATCATACAAGGCTTCCCCTATCACTATTTTTAAAGTCTCTGCCGTATAATTTCCTATAATTAAATTGTGTTCTTGGCGAACTTGAGATTGAATTTCTTCATTCATATTATTACTGGCTGCACTAAGCGTTAAGGAATCTACAATCTCGCCATATGATAAAGTGGCGATATCGGTAGTACCTCCACCGATATCCACAATCATTTTTCCTCTTGCTTCTTCAATTGCTAAATTCGCTCCTAGAGCTGCTACAAAAGCCTCCTCAACAATCATTGCTCGGTTGATTCCTAATGATTTGATTGCATCAATTAGTGCCTTTCTTTCTACTTTAGAAATTTGGCTTGGCGAACTAATGACAACTTCTGGTTTTGAGAAGGAATGACGTAAGGCTTGAGTAATAAAATGGCCCAACATCATTTTGGTCATTGAGAAGTTAGCGATAACGCCCTTACGAATGGGGTAAATCATTTCATAACGGTTTGACGTTCTTCCAACTAGTTTCGATGCTTCTTTTCCATAGGCAACAACTTCTCCTGATTCTTTGTCAATTGCTACTATAGAGGGTTGGCGCAATGCAATACCCTTTCGTGCAATGTAAATGATGGTTGTTGAAGTGCCTAAGTCAATTCCAATTTGCTGTTTGCCAAAAATCCCCATGCATTCATCCGCCTTTCAAATAATAGCAATAGCTTTGTAAATTATAGCAAAAAAAAAGTTTAAAAACTAGCGAACCCTTTCTTTGCTCAACTGAATTTTAAATTTTAGAAATTTCATTTGGTTTTTAAACAACTGCTTGAGCACGATTATAGCTATCAAAAAATACCGCAAGGTTATTTAGTTCCCTTACGGTATTTTTTGATTCGATAGATTAGATTGGTCGAAAGTCTAGGCTAATTTTTCAACATTAACTGCTTGAGGTCCACGAGCGCCTTCCTCAACTTCGAATTGAACTGCTTGTCCTTCTGCTAAAGTTTTGAAGCCTTCACCTTGGATGGCTGAGAAGTGTACAAATACGTCTGAGTCACCCTCACGTTCGATAAAGCCAAAACCTTTAGATTCGTTAAACCATTTTACTGTACCTTGTTCCATTTACAAATATCCTCCTCGTGCCTAAGCACCTGTATTAATTATATTCTTGCTCTTGGTACGAAGTGGAATTCCCAAACTATGATACCCCTTACAAAAACATATCTAAATTCTAACATAGCTGGCTATTCTATTTCAATAGTTTTCAAGTATTTTATCATTTAGCATTTAAAGACAACTAAATAAAACAATCACTCGCTTCACGCAAACTCAAATAGCGATCGTTTCCAATAATCAAATGATCCAAAAGTTCAATCCCCATCATCTCCCCACACGCTATCATTCGCTTGGTAAATAGCAAATCTGCCTGTGAAGGATCTG
Organism: Facklamia sp. P12955; assembly: GCF_050409565.1. NCBI lineage: Bacteria > Bacillati > Bacillota > Bacilli > Lactobacillales > Aerococcaceae > Facklamia > Facklamia sp. P12955. Next base: position 60,665 of record NZ_JBNUPF010000005.1, on the reverse strand, counting down.
GATTACCAGAAGGATGGTTGTGAGCAATAATTAGCCTTGCAGTTGGATATTTTACCGCTTCTTTAAAAATTTCTCTTGGGCAAGCTACCGAACTATTGACCGAACCGATAAAGATGGTTTGTTTTTTGATAATTTCATTCTTACTATTTAGAAAAAGAGCGACTAAATGTTCTTGATGAAGGTCTCCCATCTCTTTAATCAACCATTGCCCTGCTTGAGAAGTTGAAGTTAGAACGCCCTGTTTTTTAAATTGGGCATCTTGCACTCTACTCCCAAACTCAATCGCTGCTTTTATCTCAACTGCTTTAGCAGGACCAATTCCTTTAATCGATTGGAGTTCACTAAGTGAGGCAATTTTTAAAGTGTTGAGTGGTTCAAAATGACTAAGCAAACGAATGGCTAAGTTTAAGACATTTTCTTTTTTGCTTCCTGTTCTAAGGAGAATAGCCAACAATTCATGATTGGATAAATTTTTAGCACCGTATTGTCTGAGACGTTCGCGCGGCTGGTCTTGCTGAGTCATTTGACGGATACAAGAGTTATTCGATGACAAAAGAATTCCCCCTTACTGCTAGTATCAATAAATACAAGAAGTAAGGAGGAAAAGTGCTCGCTATTATTCAATAAGTTAAATCATTTGGTGAGCTAAGAGATAGGCTCTAGCTTCTGAGACAAAGTATAGAGAGCCCGTTATTAATAAGAGGGCCTGCTTATTATTTTGATTATTTAATTGATAATCATTCATCCAACTTTTCCAATCATCAACGTAATGGGCTTTATGACGATTGACAATTGATTCGGCTTGTAAAACTTCTGCAAAATCTTTTTCTTTCATAGCTTCGAAATGGTGGAAGGAAGTCAAATAAACTTTTTCGGCATGAAAATTCAACAATAAAGGAACTTGTTCTGCTTGATTTTTCTTCTTTAAACCTCCATAAATAATGGTGATCTCGAAAGCAGAAAAATTCTCATCTACCACACTTTTCAGTGCGGTCAGCCCTTCCATATTATGCGCCCCATCTAAAAAGATGTATGGATTTTCAAAAATCTTTTCTAATCGACCAATCCATTTTGTCTTTTGCAAAGCCTCTCTCGCTTTGGGCCAATCAATCGTTTGCTTTTGGTGAGCCATCCATGAAATAAATACTTGCAAAGAAACGGCCGCATTTCTCACCTGATGATCTCCCACCATATTTATTTCAAAAGCTTCTTGTGGAATTGCTTGACTGTCAGTCCAAAATTGGAATTGAGTCTTAAAAGGGCTTAACTTGTTAATATTTTTGACACCGAAAGTTTGGTCATAAGAGTGGTGGACAGCTGTGCGAGCATTTGCCCATTTATCAATAATGCTTAGAGGACTTTTTTGAATAAGTCCTGTGACAACCTCTTTTTGCGGCTTGATGATGCCTGCTTTTTCAAGAGCAACGGACTCTAAGGTGTCTCCTAACATATCCGCGTGATCCATACCAATAGAAGTAACAACGGCAATCTCTCCGTCTAAAACATTAGTACAATCCGACATGCCTCCGATTCCTGCTTCAATCAAGCAAACATCCGGTTTTTTTTCTTGAAAATATAAGCACATCATAATAGTAAATAGTTCAAAATATATTAAACGACCATAAGGAGAGTAGGCTTCCATGTAATCATTTAATTCAACCAATTGATTGGTTAAACGAATGAGCGCTTCGTCACTAATTTGTTGACCATCAAAAGTAATTCTCTCATTAAACCGCTCAATATGTGGCGAGGTGAAAGATCCTACTTTATAGCCCTGGCTCGACAGTAAATCTCTTAAATAAGCTACCGTTGATCCTTTACCATTAGTCCCGGTGATATGGATAATTGGTAAACCTTTGTGAGGATTTCCCACATATTCCAAAGCTTGATATATTTTAGTCATATCAGGTCTTGGGATAGGATTGATTTGGTTTAACAACCAATGAGTCGCCTCATCAACATTTGTAAACGTCATTTTGATTCCTCTTTTTCTAACTATTTAGATTAATGGTTTTAATTCTTCAATTCTTTCTTGCACTGCTTTTAACCTTTGTTCATATTCAGCTAATTTAGTGCGTTCACCTTCAACTACTTGAGCAGGTGCTTTAGCAACAAATCCTTCATTCGAAAGTTTCTTCACTAGACGTTCGACTTCTTTTTCTAACTTAGTGACTTCTTGCTCCAAGCGCTTAATCTCATCCTCTATTTTGACTAATCCAGCTAATGGGATGAAAATTTGTGCAAATGAAAGTGTCTGTGTAACCATTTCTCCTTCTATTTCAGGATTAGCGGCAATTTCTAAGTGGTCTGTGTGACAGAAACGATTAATGTATGCCCGGTTACTTTCTAAACTTTCTTCAATACCCTTATCTTGAACTTTAATAATCATTTTTAAAGCTTTAGATAATGGTGTGTTCATTTCATTTCTGATTTGACGCACCGCTGTAATGACTTCAATCAATTCCTGCATTTGTTTTTCAGCAATATCGTTTTTGTATTCTTCTTTAACGGTTGGATAAGCTGCTGTAACGATTGATGCAGCTTGTGGAGCAATTTGCTGCCAAATTTCTTCAGTTACAAAGGGCATAATTGGATGTAATAGACGTAAGAATTGGTCCAAGACATAAACAAGAACTGATTTAGTGGCAAAATGATCATGTTCTTGATCTTGCAACTGTTCTTTAGTCATTTCGATATACCAGTCACAGTAATCATCCCAAATGAAATGATATAAGACCCTACCTGCTTCTCCAAATTCAAAGCGTTCAAATAAACGGCTTACTTCTTCAATTGTTGTTTGTAAACGGGAAAGAATCCACTGATCGGCAAGTGTCAAATCTTGCTTGATTTCTAAATTTTCAATGGTTAAATCACCCACATTCATTAATACATAACGTGAAGCGTTCCAGATTTTATTAATAAAGTTCCAAGCTGCTCCCATCTTTTCAGTGGAGTAACGAATATCTTGTCCGGGAGTCGACCCTGTGGCTAAGAACCAGCGAAGGGAATCCACCCCATATTCATCAATAACGTCCATTGGATCAATTCCATTGCCTAGCGATTTTGACATCTTACGCCCCTGGCTATCACGGATTAATCCATGAATTAAAACATTTTGGAAAGGTCGTTTACCCGTAAACTCTAAAGATTGGAAAATCATACGCGACACCCAGAAGAAAATAATATCATAACCGGTCACTAAGGTACTGGTTGGGAAGTAGCGACGATAATCGTGACCTTCTTCTGGCCAACCCATGGTTGAAAATGGCCACAAGGCAGATGAGAACCATGTATCTAAAACATCCGGATCTCTTAACCAATTTTCTTCATCACTGGGGGCTTGTTCGCCAACATAAACTTCACCTGTTTCTTTATGGTACCAGGCTGGAATTTGATGTCCCCACCAAAGTTGACGTGAGATCACCCAATCATGAACATTTTCCATCCAAGTTTGGAAAGTTTGATTAAAGCGTGGTGGGTAAAATTCAACTGCTTGATCAGTTGCTTGATTAGCCAAAGCTTGCTGGGCTAAAGGTTTCATCTTGACAAACCACTGAGTAGATAGATAAGGCTCTACGACCGCCCCAGAACGCTCAGAATGGCCCACTGAATGCGTATGTTCTTCAATCTTAACTAAGTAGCCTTGCTCTTTTAAATCTTTTACAATTTGCTTGCGTGCATCGAAGCGATCCATGCCTGCATATTTTCCACCTAATTCGTTAATAGTGCCATCTTTTTTCATCACATTCATTCGTGGTAGATGATGACGGTTACCGACTTCAAAGTCATTCGGGTCATGAGCTGGGGTAATCTTCACTACACCTGTACCAAATTCTCGATCCACATACTCATCTGCTACGACAGGAATTTCACGATTCATTAATGGTAAGAGTACTTTTTTACCGATCAAATGTTGATAACGCTCATCAGCAGGGTGTACAGCAATCGCTGTGTCGCCTAAAAGTGTTTCAGGACGGGTGGTGGCAATTTGAACCACTTCATCACTACCAACCATTGGATAATTAACATGATAAAAAGCACCTGGTACATCTTTATGGATCACTTCAATATCGGATAGAGCCGTTTGGGCTTTTGGATCCCAGTTAATAATATATTCTCCCCGATAGATAAGTCCTTTTTCATAAAGCTTAACAAAGACTTTATTAACTGCTTTGTTTAAACCGTCATCCAGCGTAAAACGTTCACGCGCATAATCGACTGAAATACCCATTTTCCCCCATTGCTGGCGGATAATGGTTGCATATTCTTCCTTCCAAGACCAAGTTTTTTCTAGGAATTTCTCCCGCCCTAAATCATGACGACTTAAGTTTTCATCTTCTGCTAAACGCTCTTCCACTTTTGCCTGAGTCGCAATTCCAGCATGGTCCATACCAGGTAACCATAAAGTATCATAGCCTTGCATTCTTTTAGAACGGATAATCATATCCTGCAAAGTCACATCCCAAGCGTGACCTAAATGTAATTTACCCGTTACGTTAGGGGGTGGAATTACAATTGAATATGGCTCTGCTTTAGAATCTCCTGAAGGCTTAAATACACCTTGTTCTATCCATTTTTGATATTTACCTGCTTCAACCGTCTGAGGTTGGTACTTACTTGGCATTTGCTTCGTATTTTCTACCATCGTTACACCTTCCTTAATTCATTTTCATAAAAAAAATCCTATGCTTTGCATAGGACGTCAATTACGTGGTACCACCTAAATTTAATCAAGTAAAAAAGTTACTTAATCACTCTTTCTTGTTAACGGAGCAGACTCCGTAAGACACTATTGTTGATTTCTCATGTCTTATGACTCCAAGCTACCTTCATTCATCGAGAAACTTTCAGCGCAAGGTTTCCTCTCTGGATGGTGATGAATTACTCTTCTCTTCTTAGTCAAATTAAAATTTAAGTTGGACTTATTTTATCATTCTTTACAGCTTTGAACAAGGCCTTCGCCATTTAATCATTATTTGCTAAATAATCTTTCACTAACTGAAAAACTGCCTCAATTTTATCTTCAAAAATCAAAGCATTGGGCTTGCTAATTAGAATTGGTGTCTGATTAATGATTACTTGAGAATTTCCTCTAAAATAATGAATAAATGAAGCAGCCGGATAAACATTTAAGGAAGTTCCTGCGATAATCATGAGGTCTGCTTGACTAATGGCTTGGATTGATTGATTAATGGTCTCTTCATTCAAGCTTTCTTCATATAACACCACGTCCGGCTTAATAATCGCTTGATCTTTAGGACAGCGTGGAATGCCCTGAGCATCTTTTTCTAATTGATCCAGAGCATAGTAGCTACCACATTGCGTACAAAAATTATTTAAAACAGACCCATGAAGTTCTAAGACTCGACTTGAACCAGCCTTTTGATGGAGGCCATCGATATTTTGGGTGACAACTGTCACTTCTTTTCCTTTGTTTTCTAATTCTTTTAGAAAAAAATGAGCCAAATTGGGTTGTATTTCTGGATAGACTAAATGCTCAAAATAGTATTCAAAAAAGATTTGAGGATGTTGTTTATAGAAGGAATGCGAGATTATTTCTTCCGCTGAGTATTGGTAATTGGTTTCTTGCATAAACAAACCATCTGCAGAACGAAAATCTGGAATACCAGATGCGGTTGAAACACCGGCTCCACCAAAAAAGACAATCTTGCGACTTTTCTGGATGATTTGAGCAAATTCTTTGATCTGATTTTCGATCATTATTTTCAATCTCCTTTAAATTTTAAAAAAGAACCGTCAACAACCACTTACATCAGTCATTAGACAGCTCTTTTTAATATCTTATAAATTATAAACTAGCGATTACTTCAATTTCTACTAAAACATTCTTAGGTAAGGTCTTAACAGCCACTGCTGAACGAGCTGGTTTGGATGTGAAATATTCAGCATAAATTTCATTAAAAACGGCGAAATCACCCATATCTGCCAAGAAACATGTGGTTTTTACAACATTTTCTGCAGAGTATCCTGCTGCATTTAGTAGAGCATCGATATTAGCAATTACTTGCTTTGTTTGATTTGTTATTTCTTTTGCTTCTATTTCACCTGAGGCTGGATTGATTGGGATTTGACCTGAACAGAAAAGTAGCTCTCCTACTTGTTTTGCTTGAGAGTATGGTCCAATTGCTGCTGGGGCTTTTTTTGTATTGATTGTTTTAATTTCTGTCATAATTACTCCTCTTTCTTAATGAATTCTTGCGACAACAACTTATAATAAATCATTGAAGGCTGTAGCCGCTTCGCTTTGATAACTAGCAGTGATTTCACTTGTCTTGATATTTTCCAAGGCTTCTTTCACTAGTTGGTCAATTGGTAAGAGCGCCTCATACTCTTTAACAGTATGAAGTCTAGGCTTAGTCCAAGGTGACTTTGGTGCAAAGACCGTACAGCAATCTTCATAGGGCTCATTAGAAATATCGTAAGTTCCAATGGTTTCAGCCATTGCTATTATATCATTTTTATCAACTGCAATTAAAGGTCTTAATATTAAAGAATGGGTCACTTCATTAATCACTTGCATCGATTGTAAAGTTTGTGAGGCAACTTGACCTAGCGACTCCCCATTAACAATTGCTCGGGCTTTATGCTCTTTTAACAAAGCATCCATTAGGCGTAACATGATCCGACGCATAATAGTCATGGATAAATTGTCGGGAACATGTTCTCGAATCGCCAACTGAATATGAGCAAAAGGAACCTCGTGAAAAGTAATCGCAGTGGCGTACTGAGCGAGAACTGCTGTTAATCGTTTAGCTTTTTCAAGCGCTTGTAAAGAAGTATAAGGTGGACTGGCAAAATGAACCATTTCCAACTTCATTCCCCTTTTTATCATTTGATAACCAGCAATCGGTGAATCAAAACCACCCGAAAGCATTAATAAGCCTTTCCCACTTGAACCATAAGGTAAGCCACCCATACCTGGATAGTTTTTTAAACTAAGATAGGCTATATCTTGATGGATGGATATGACCACTTTGTGTTTAGCTTTTCTCAGATCAACCGTTAATTCCGGATGAGCTTGCAGAATGATGCTCCCTATTTCTCTTTGAATGGCAATACTATCATGCTCAAAGTTCTTATCCGATCGCTTAGCAATTACTTTAAAGCTATCTCCCGGTTGAGCATTTAACTCAGCAAAAAGTTCAAGGGCTTTTTTTCCAATTTCTTGAAGATCCTTTTCAACAGGAAAAACAGGTTCAAACCTTTGAATTCCTGGAATTGTTTTAATGATTTCAATCAGTTCATCGTAAGCTGTTTCGTGCCAATAAAGATGCATGAAATCATGATGTGCATGAATTTTAATTTTCTCTAAATGTTTGGTTTTATAGCGTATATGCTCAGCAATTTTATTTTGAAACATTTTACGGTTACGCCCTTTTGTTGAGAGCTCCCCATAGTGAATTAACATCTCTTTCAATCTTTTAGGCTCCTTTCAAATCTTGCTTAAACTTTGTTGAAATCTCATGGATTGGTTTAATTAATTGATCTACTTCTGCTTGGCTGGTTGTCTGCGATAAAGAAATTCTTATTGAAGAATTAGCTAAATTGTTATCAATGCCCATCGCTTTAAGGGTATGATGGTCATTTTTCTTACGACTTGAGCAAGCAGAAGTTGTCGAAATCATGATATCAGCATTGGAAAAAGCTTGAAGTAATACCTCGCCTGGCACACCTGGAAAGGCCGCACAGATAATATGTGGACTCACTTGCTCCTGGCTACCACCAAAGACTTGCCAATTCATTTTTTTAAGTGCTTGAGTTATTTGAGTGCGATAATGATTTATGTGTTTGATACTTTCTGCTTGGTTTTCCCAAGCTAATCTTAAAGCTTTGGCCGTTGCTACAATCGCTGGTAGGTTTTCAGTAGAAGAGCGCATACCAAACTCTTGACCGCCTCCAAATAATAAAGGTGCTTTCGTAACACGTTGGCGAATGGCTAAGAGTCCCACCCCTCTTACCGAGTGAAATTTATGGCTAGAAAGAGTTAATAAATCAATTCTACTATGATGCATAGCTTTCATCCTACAAGTTATGGCTTGAACAGCGTCAACATGCCAAAGGATTTGTGGATAGTTTTCTAATTTTTGTGCCAATGGTTCAACTGGTAAAAAAGATCCTACCTCATTATTGACTAACATAGTAGAAACAAGTAATACTTGATCACTCAGTAGATTTTCAAAGCTGTTTAAATCCAATTGACCATTATGATCCACCGGTGCTAGGATTACTTCAAAGCCTCTTGTTTTTAAGTGGTCAATTTGCGAGCGAATAGAAGGGTGCTCAATAGCTGATAGGATAATTTGTCGCCTATTAGGATGAAGCTTAGCGTGAGCTGTTAATAGACTTTGAAGTGTCCAATTGTTAGATTCAGTCCCTGATGAGGTACAAAAGATTTCATTGCTTTTAAAAAGTAATAAGTCTGCAATTTGTTGGCGAGCATTATTCAACAGACTATTGGCCTCTTGACCTAATTTGTGGGCACTTGAAGGGTTAGCAAAATATTTTTGAGCTACTTGATTGTAGGTGTCTAAAACAGTAGCACGAGCTGGAGTGGTTGCGGCATGATCAAAATATAACATCTGTAATCCTTTCTTACTTCTATTTAGTAACGACAATTGACTCAAGAAAAAACCGAACAGATCCCAAAACCAAGGAATCTATTCGGACTTTACTTTTAATAAAATCGGATTTGTTTTTCTTGATGATACATCCTTCGAACTTGCGTCGGTGCATCTGGATCGACTTGACGAAGGACTTTTTCAATGGTTGCCAAAGCTTCACGGTAACGGAATTCTTGGTGGAAGTAGTATTGCGCTTCTTTAATTGCTTGGTCTACCTCTGGGTAATCGTAGCGAAAACGATTGGAATGTTGAATCATATATTCGGTGAGCATGGCTGAATCGATGGTTTCTTCAGTCATTGCCTCCAATTCATCTAAACCTTGTTCTAAATTACCTTCCATCTCATCAATTTGATTCATATCCACTCGGACACGATTGAGTTGTTGAGAGAGGTTCTCAATATGATCAGTTACCTTATAAAACAATTCATAATAGCTATCATGTAAGCCAGGCAAATGGTTTTTTTCTAACTTACGCTTCATATTTCTAAGGTCTAATTCATATAAATCAAGATTTGATTTAGCTTCTTTCTCTCGACTGGTTAAGCCAGCTATCGATTTTACTAACTGATTTTGTTCATCTGCTATTTCTTCAATAGAACGCTCGATTTTACGCATTTTGCTTTCTATTTGAGTAAATACGGCATGATTTTGTTCAATATCAACTTCCATATCTTTGAATTTTTGATACTCTAAGCGAATTCTTTCGGTTAAGTCATTGACTTGGTCTAATTCATTATTATGTAAGATGTAAGATTGAGAGATCCGATCGACTTCTATTCCTGCATAACGATTGTTTTCAGTTACTGCTTCAATTCGTCCCTTCAATTGATGAAGGTGACTATTCACATATTCTTTAGCCATAATTTCTGATTCTAACTGATCGTATAAGGAATTAATTTCACGCTCTGCTTTGTCCATTAAGGTTTTAGCGTCAGCTAAATCAGCATTTTTAATCTCGTTTTTGGCTTGGTTTAACTGCTCTTGAATTTTATCAATTTCTTCTAAAACATTAATATTATCAAAGTTAAAGCGACTAGCCACCATTTTTTCGTAGCCATCTCTAATATCTTCAAGTGAATCTTCATATTCACTTTGAATCTTATCGTACATACTTGGAATTTTTTGTAAGATTTCTTCAAATGACGATAAGTCAGCCTCTAAGTTATCTAGCATATCTTGAGCATCTAGATGATCACCGTTAGCAGTTAGTTCATTATATTTAGTGAAGTTCAACTCTAAATATTGAAGGTTTTTTTCAAGCGTTTCAATCGCTGGCCCATAATCAAAAGAATGATTCATGACACTTTTGCGAGCAGTTTGATAACGTTCAAGTAAGGCTTCATAACGTTCTTGATTTTCATCCTCTGTTGCCAATAATTCTGTTAATTCCTGGTGCAATTGATGAACTTGAATTTCTGTTTCATCAAGAATTTCACGTGCTTGATTTAGTGCGTTTTTTGCTCTCACTAGATTCATTTGTTCTACAAATTGTTCAGAACCTACCAAAGCGGCTTCTATTTCAGTAAATTGAAAGTTGGTAATGGTTTGCCAAGTAGCCACTAAACTTTCATATTTTCTTTTTGTTTGACCAGATAGATTCATATTCTTCAAAGTAAAGAGCTGGTCAGCAACAGAAATAGACATCATTTCATCTTTACGTTGTTCCAAATCTTTAATTTCTTTCTTTCTCTGTGTACGGAAATAATAAATTAATCCATAGATTAAGAGTATTGCTACAATGATCAAGAACAGGATGTCCGTGAATTTAATACTCATTCCTTTTCGCTCCTCTACTTATTTCTAATCCCCTGCCTATTGGCCTTTTGCATAAATAATCACCATACATTATAACATTTGAAGGCTTTCTTTTAAAGGCATTGTTCAATAAAAAACTTCCTTAGGCTCTAATGGAAAAAAATAAGATTGGGAAAGCTCCCAATCTTATGTAACAATCTCTTTAAGATTTAGCCTAATTTATTGTAGTATTCTACGACTAGGGCTTCATCAATTTCAGCATTTAATTCGCTACGTAATGGTAAACGAACTAAGCTACCTTCTAATTTATCTGCATCAAAGTTCACAAACTCTAAACGAGTAACTGTTGTTTCTAATGCTTCCTTGATGATAGCTAAATTACGTGAGCGTTCACGAACACTAATTACTTGTCCTGGTTCAACAATATATGACGGGATATCTACACGCTTGCCATCAACAGTAATATGGCCGTGGTTTACTAGTTGACGTGCTTGACGACGAGTAGTAGCTAAACCTAATCGATAAACTAAGTTATCTAAACGACGCTCTAACATAACCATGAAGTTTTCACCATGTTTACCTTCGGAGATTTTGCCAGCGCGATTAAATAAAGTGCGGAATTGGCGTTCATTTAATCCATACATAAAGCGTAATTTTTGCTTTTCATTTTTTTGTAAAGCATATTCTGATAATTTTTTACGTTGATTACCGTGTTGTCCTGGTGGGAACGGACGTTTTGATAACTCCTTACCAGTTTCAGTTAATGAAATTCCTAAACGACGAGATTGTTTCCATGAGGGTCCTGTATAACGTGACATTAAAATTCCTCCATAAAATATGTATTGGAGTAAAATAAGTGGTTAGAAAATCGAATGCGTGCAGTTAGTTTTTCACCTTGTGCAGCCGTGGTTACTCATTAACGTTGACGTTACTAACTGTTGACGCGCTTTCTTTTTCTATGCTGCATTATTTTACACTCTTTTTATTATACCGATTAATAAAAGATTAGCAAGTTTTTTTAATCAATTTTACTCAGTAAATCGATTACCATCTCAGCTGATTTGCGTCCGGCCAATAAAATAAATTCATCAAAACTTATTCCAGCTTCTTCATCTGCTTTATCGGAGATTGAACGAATGATAATAAATGGTGTTTTTAGAATATAGGCAGCTTGTGCGATAGCCGCTGATTCCATCTCAACTGCTTTTACGTTAGGAAAAACTTGACGAATATTGTTTACTTGTTGACTGTCACTAATGAATTGATCTCCTGAAGCAATCAGTCCTCTAATTGCGGTTTGTCCTTTCTCTTTAGCCAATCGATAGGCCAATTGACTGGTATCTTCATCTGGTTGATATATTGTCGGCATGCCAGCCATTTGACCTTGGTCGTATCCAAAGACTAAAAGGTTTACATCGTGGTGGATTAAACCATCAGCAATCACCAAGTCACCCACTGATAAGTCTGGTGACAGACCTCCGGCACTTCCAGTGTTTATAATTAAATCCACCTCAAAATGATCAACCATTAAAACAGTTGAAAGGCTAGCATTAACTTTTCCAATTCCTGATTGAACTAGGACAACTTCTTTACCACTCAATCTTCCTTGATAAAACTCAAAGCCATAGTAATTATGAACTTCTAAATTTGATAGTTCATTTTTTAAGAGACGAATTTCTTCTTCCATTGCACCAATAATTCCAATTTTTTTCATCTAACCACCCCTCCTATGCCAAAAAAGCGATTAACAAAACTAAGACTAATAGAACACCTACTATGATAATGCCATTATTTAAAAAACGGTCAATTTTAGCTGAATATTTAGCTCTTTTTCTAATAGAACTAATATCTTCCCCCATTGATTGATGGTGATAATCCTCGAGTGAACTTGCTTGGTCTTTATCAACTGATTGCTCATTAAAAGCTTTGTATACTCCATCTCCTTCTGCATCCATCTCATTAGTCATGTCAAAGTCATTCTGACTATCAAATTGTGAAGTCACTTCCTCATAATAATTTGGATAAGGTTGTGAATCATCCATCGCTTCTGCCCGATTAATAAATTCATGGTAGAGCTCACTATCTTCTGAATAGATCGACCGATCAAAGGAATCCACTTGGTTGTTTGAAGAAGGCTGATGATTTAAACGATCATTTCCTTCTTGCTCATAATTTAAATAAGCTTGATAATCGTCGTGTTTTTTCTTTTTGCTTGAAAATAGTCCCATAACTAAACCTCCAAACTATTTAACCAAATGCTTAAAGCATATAAAGTTTTTAAATCAATGATTTCACCATTATTAATCATTTCCCTCACTTGTTGGGCCGTAAATAAGTAATGCGAAACTTCTTCATTTTCATCTTGATCTAGCTTTTCTTTTGCCTCTTCAATGGATTTAGCAAAGAAAAGGTATATGGCCTCATCAATATAACCCGGTGAAATATAAAATTTAGAATTAAATATCCACTCTGCTGAAGCGTAACCAGTTTCTTCATTTAACTCACGTTTGGCGGCTATAAGAGGCTCTTCGAGTTGACCTTCTACTTGATCGATAATTCCAGCTGGGATTTCGTAAATTTCATCAGCAATAGCCGGACGATACTGTTTAACCAGGACAACTTCATTGTTTTTTGTTTCAGCTAATATACCCACTGCTGGCAGGTGATGAATCAACTCACGTTTTGCCGTTTGACCGTTGGGTAGACGTACTTCATTTTGATAGAGTTGTAAAATGGCCCCATCGTAGATTTGGTTAACAGATAGTGTTTCATTATTTTTGATAAATGAAATTGTCTCTGCCTTATCTTTCATAATTTTCACCTCTTAAAACTATTTCCTTAGCTATTAATTCCTACTCAGTTTAGCGACTACTATTCTTTCTTTCAAGTCTTTTCAATGGTTAAGTTTAAGAATAGGCCTCAAGTCCGATAAGACTTTTTTCTAGTTATGGTATTCTAAAATTAAGAAAAGGGAGGTTGCAATCATGTTAGCTTTAATCAATATAATTTTTATATTCTTATTAGCAGGCCCTCTGCTAAATATTGTTCGCAAATTCAATCATTTTGTTAAAAAAGGAAATCATTTATCTGATATTTGGACGGTTACTTTGAAGAAAAATATCCTTGCCTTACTTACTTTAATTGTGATGGAGCATGTTTTAACATTCATTTTTTATAATAGCTACTATATAATGGCCCTCGTCTATTCCACTTTAGCTATTGTTGCCGGATGGCTTCTCTTAGCCTTTCTCTTTTACTTTATTCGTAAAATAAATTCTGCGGCATGGATTTGGTTTTTCTATTATGTTGGTCAAGTCCTTACCTTATTAGTGGGTCTGGCTATTGCTAGTAGTCAATCCCAATCTTATGGTTATATTGGTTTAGAGAGTTATTTTACTGCTTCTGCCATTAGCTTATATTATCTAAGCATTGCTATTCTATTTTGTTCAGCTGGGGTTGCTTTTTTAGCGCTTATAACAAAACCGAATACATTTAAAACCCACAGGAAGTCATTTTTCCATCCTACTCACAAAAAGCCTAGTCGCAACATGCTAGAGCATTATCAAGCAGCAGGCTTAAGTAAACAAGAAATTGAAGCTTTCAGAAGTCAAATGGCTGATTCGCGTAAACAGATTATTAATATTGAAGCCAACTTTCAAAAAACGGCTAAAATGCGCGCCATTGAAATCCGACACAATATCGTCAAAGTTTCAAAGAATTACTTTAAAGATATCGTTGAAGAGCCCAATCGTCGACTGGATGCTTCTGATTTCCTCATCAATTATCTTCCACAGTTAGACGATCTATTAGAAAAATATAATGAAATTAATTCACATGTGGCAAAAAATAAGCAAAGCTATTTAATTTTAGAAAAAAGTGCCCAAACAATCGATCAGTTGAGTCAAGAAATTGTTGAGGATTATTTGAAATTTCACTCCGAAACCTATCAAGAATTGGAAGATGGCTTGAAACTAGCCGACCGAATGTTACATAATGAATCTAATAATCAAACAAATCGATTCAGCCAAAATTCAAAAAAATCTAAAATGGATAATTTTGATATGGATGACCCTTTTGAAGAGCTTAAAGAACTAGATAATGAAGGAGAATAAAGCGATGAATGAACTAAACTCAAATAATCAGGATTTAACTCAAACCACTTCTTTTGATGAAATTGATGATCTTCTGACGGATCCCTTTGACCAAGAAGAAGATCAGATTGAACCCATTCAATCTTTGCAAAGCGAATTATCAAAAGCTTCAATTCTTTCACAGAAAAAAGTTACCAATGAGAAAACAATTGACCGCTTGAGTAAAAATCGTCAAGCTCAAGCACGTAAACTCGCCCAGCAGATTGACGAGAAAAACCTTTCTGCTGTTATCACCTATGGGGCTAAAGCACAAAAGCGTTTGTCAGAATTCTCCCATTCAATGCTACATAATGTCCAACTTAAAGATACGGGTGAAGTCGGTGATGTTTTAACGGATTTAATGACTACCTTACAACAGTCGAATCCTAAGGAGTTAACCAGTCGACCTAATCTTTTTCAAAAAGTTTTTGGCCAAGTCCGTACCTCCATCTCTGATACCCAAATGAAATATCAAAAAATCGGTAATCAATTAGACAAAGTCGTTATTCGTTTAGAAAGAGAAAAAAACGAATTACTCAATGACAATATGATGTTAGAAACACTCTATCAAAAGAACAAAGACTACTTTGAGGCTTTAAATGTCTATATTGCAGCGGGTGAAGTTAAAATTGAAGAATTACAATCCAAAACGATTCCTCAAGCTATTAAAAAAGCTCAAGAAAGCAATAGCCAAATGGATGTGCAGGAAGTCCATGACCTTAACCAATTTTTAGATCGTTTAGACAAACGCACCCATGATCTAAGACTTACCCGTCAAATGACTATCCAGCAAGCTCCACAAATTCGGATGATTCAAAATACTAACCAAGCCTTGGCTGAAAAAATTCAAGCCTCTGTTCATACCTCTATTCCTCTTTGGGAAAATCAAATTACCATTGCCCTTGCACTTTTGAGACAGCAAGACGCTGCCACTTCTCAAAGAATGGTCTCAGAAACAACCAATGATTTGTTACGTCGCAATTCCGCTATGCTGAAACAATCGGCCATTGATACAGCTAGAGAAACTGAAAGAGGTATTATCGATATCGAAACCTTACAAAAAACGCAGGCTGATTTGATCGAAACGATTGAAACAACATTACAAATTCAAGCTGAAGGACGACAGCAAAGACAAGCCGCTCAAATAGAATTAGAATCAATGGAAAGTCAACTGCAAGAACGGTTATTAGCTATTTCAAATGAACAAAAACAACAAGCTATGAATCCTAAAACGTCACAAGATAATTATTTTGATGATTTTTAATTTTTACTTTAAACACTCTTTAGGAGTATTAAAAGAAACTAGGTAAAAAGTCCTAAATACGACAAAAATCAGCCCATTATCTATGAATTTCCCCAGCTTTTAGGGCTTGTTATTCACTATTTTTATTTATTAAACGACAAAAACAGTGGCGAATCTCATATCAATTCGCCACTGTTTTTTAGGGCTTTGGCCCTGTCTTTTTTTTATAAAGTTATTCCTTATTCTCAAAATATTCAGGATAGTCCGCTTTCACAATTTCATGGCAGCGATGACAAAGTTCTTCTGCTCCTTCAATTGTGCCGACTTCTGGTCTTACTGCACGACAACGATCACAAACATCTCCTTTTGCAAAATCAACTTTCACGGCATAATCTTCAAACGAATGTGCATCTTGTGGTGCTTGATTAATGGATTGAACGTTTAATTGTGATACAGTAAATAATTGTGCAGGCTGATCACTTAGTAAATCGAAGGCTTTTTGATCTTCTTCATTAATATATAGTGAAACGGCTGCCTCAAAGGATTTCTTAATTGCCTGTTCTGGCTGATTCTTAGCTTCTTCGAGAGCCTTGTTTACTCCTGTTTGTAATTTAAAAAAGACATCCCATTTAGCAACAATCTCTCTAGCTTGCTCAAGCTGTTCTGCCTTAGGCATTTCAGCTAATTGAATAAAACCATCTACCGCTGGTAAATCTTTCCATGCTTCTTCAGCTGTATGTACAATTAATGGTGTCAATAAAATTAACATATCATGAACTATTTGATAAATCACTGTTTGCATAGAACGACGCGCATGGCTATCTTTAGCTTCAATATATACAATATCTTTAGCCACATTTAAATAGAAAGCTGAAAGATCAGAAGAAATAAAGTTCATAGTGCGCTTATAAAGTTCTGGGAACCTATACTTGTCATAAGCTTCTAAGATATCCGCTTTAAACAAGTTAAAGTTAGCATTCATATATTGATCGAGATTGGTGAGTTCTTCCTTAGGAACGGCATTTTCAGCTGGATGATAATCATTCACAAGACCTAACATAAAACGAAGCGTGTTACGAATCTTACGATAGGATTCAGAGACTTGTTTGAGGATTTCATTAGAGACACGTACATCAGCTTCATAGTCCACAGAAGCGACCCACAAACGAATAATATCTGCTCCTAAATCATTCATTACTTCAACTGGATCAATAACATTTCCTAAAGACTTAGACATCTTTTGACCCTTACCGTCATTTACAAAACCTTGTGAAAGAACCGCCTTGTATGGTGGGAAACCATTGACAGCCACAGAGGTAGTGAACGATGAGTTAAACCAACCACGATATTGGTCAGAACCTTCAAGGTATAAATCAGCTGGGAAGTTTAAATCTTCTCGCGCTTGTAAAACGCCAGCATACGATGTACCCGAATCGAACCATACATCCATAATATCCATTTCTTTTGTAAATTGACCATTTGGCGAAGCAGGATGTTGGAAGCCTTCTGGTAAAAGGTCTTTTGCCTCCCACTCAAACCAAATGTTCGTTCCATGTTCTTCTACTAAATCGGCTACATGATTGACAATATCTAATTCTAAAATAGCTTCTCCGTTTTCTGCGTAGAAAATTGGTAAAGGCACTCCCCAAACACGTTGACGAGAAATTACCCAGTCGCCACGGTCACGAATCATATTATAAATACGACGTTTACCCGATGGATGGTGCCAAGTGACTGCATTTTCAACATTATCAAGCAGTTCTTCACGGAATTTATCAATCGAAGCAAACCATTGAGGCGTTGCACGGTAGATAACCGGCTTTTTAGTTCGCCAATCGTGCGGATAAGAGTGAACAAATTCTGAATAATGCAAGAGGCTACCATTTTCTTTTAAGGTCTTAACAATTTGCTTTTGACCTTTCAGATAAAAGACACCTTCCAAACCAGGCGCTTCTTTTGTAAAATGTCCTCTGCCATCTACTGGCGACAAAATATCCAAACCGTACTCTAAACCAATCCAATAGTCATCTTCACCGTGACCAGGAGCCGTATGAACTAATCCCGTACCTGTTTCTAAAGTAACATGATCGCCTACCATTAGTAAGGATTCACGGTCATAGAATGGGTGTTGAGCAGTCAAACGGTCAAAATCTTGCCCCTTATAATGTGCTTCGACTGGATAATTTTCCCATTCAAGCGTCGATGCTACTACTTCTAATAAATCTTCAGCGACAATAAAGTGACGGTCGCCAACTGCGACTTGCACATAATTAGCCTGTCCTAAAACAGAAATCCCTAGGTTAGCAGGTAATGTCCATGGTGTAGTCGTCCAAATAATAAATTCTGCTTCTTGAGGAAGGATGCCACCACCGTCTTTCACTTTGAAAGCTACATAAATTGAAGGTGAGCTTACGTCTTGATATTCAACTTCAGCTTCAGCTAATGAAGATTCTGACGACCAGGACCAGTATACCGGCTTCGCACCTTTATAGATATAGCCTTTATCAGCCATTTGTCCAAAAATACGTAATTGCTGTGCTTCATATTTAGGTTGCAAAGTTAAGTATGGGTTTTCCCAATCTCCATTCACTCCCAAACGCATAAAGCTTTCTTTTTGACCTTCAACTTGTTTTAAAGCATAGGCTTCGCAAAGTTTACGAAATTCTGCTGTTGAGTGTTCTTTACGATTCACACCTTCATTCTTCTGTAAGGCTGACTCAATTGGTAAACCATGAGTATCCCAACCAGGGACATATGGAGAATAATGGCCTGTCATTGAACGAAAACGTGTAATAAAGTCTTTTGAAACTTTATTGAAAGCATGTCCCATATGTACGCGACCATTGGCATATGGCGGACCATCGTGTAGAATCCATGGTTCTGAATCCATATTTTTTTCTAACATTTTGTGATAAACATCAGCTTCTTGCCATTCTTTTTGTAAGCTTACCTCTTTAACAGGAAGATTCGCTCGCATATCAAAGGATGTTTTTCCAAGGTGCAAAGTATCTTTTAATTTCATTAGTTTTCTCCTCTCTATAAAAAAAGCCCCTTCCTAAGAAGGGACGTCAAATACGCGGTACCACCCAATTTAATAGTTAAACTATTCACTCTTCATGATAACGCTTTTGAAGCGGATCTAGCTAGTCAACTTTGACTCACTAGTCATTGAATAGAATGATAAAGAAAGATACAGGGACTCTTGAGCTTGCACCATCCTCAAGTCGCTAATGTATTATATCCATCTTCTTGTTTCTATCTCAGCTTTTACCAATAATTTTCTTAATTATATTAGTCTTCTGTTGGAAGGTCAATACGAATTGTTTCACCATGTAAGGCTTCATCAGATTTTTCTGCTTCATCAGAGTCTCTATCTGATGAATGATTTCGTTCAAAAGCCTCTAATTCTTCACGACTTAAAGGCATAGTTTTCATAGACTCAGAAGAATCTTCATCTTTTTCATCCACATGAATTTCCCTTAAGTCATTCAAATCAAAAACTTGCGTTATAGATAAATCTTCATTTTCTTCACTATCTATGGCTTCAAGCTTAACATTTTGTTCTAAATCTTCCAGACGATTACTCGTTACTGATCTTTGTTCACGTGTCTGAGCAGGTGTTAAAGCTGTACCATCAAACAAATCTTCAAATGAAGTGTTATTTACAATGGATAATTGATTTTCAATTAAACGACGTAATTCTTGACGATATTTTTTCGTTACACTTCTCAACCTCTCTGCCTCTTCAAAAATTTCATTTGATTGCGCATTCGCTTCATCAATTACTCGTCCTGCTTCACTTTCAGCTTCATAGAGAATTAATTCTGCTTCCTTACGAGCATTTTGTTTTAGACGTTCTGCTGCTTCTTGTGCAATAATAATTGAAGAATTTAAAGATTCTTGTAATTGTGAAAAATAGTCAATTTTATCTTTAGCTTCTGCTAAATCACGCGTTAAATTGTGATTTTCTTCTAGTTTTTTCTCTAACTCTACGCGCACAATATCTAAAAAATCATTTACTTGTTCTGGATCATAGCCACGGAACTTATTATTAAATTCTTTTTCTAAAATATCATTTGGTGTAATTGTCATAAAGATCCTTCCTTTTTTATAAATTTTACGATACTTTTAACAAATCAATGGATAGTCTAAAATTATCTTTTTTCGTTTTACCATCTACTGACTGAATACGAAAGCGCCCAAAATGCCTGAGTGAAACAATATCAGAAATACCAACCAAAGTATCACTTCGATCTATCTCAGTAAAATTAATTTTAACTTGTCCTGCTTTAACTGCATCCTTGGCTCTTTGGCGCGAAATATTATATACCTTAGATATTAAACTATCTAATCTCAGAGAAGATACAATGACTGTTGCTTCTTCCCATTCATCAATCGATTGCAAAAGGTTCCCTCGTTTTATGGGATTCAAATGGACTCCTACATTGGCTATCTTTTTTACTTCATCCATTAAATAAGTTTGCATTTTTAAATCAACTACTAGCTGCCATGCCTGACTATCAGTGATAATATCTCCTATTCTTCCCCGCTCAATCCCTGTTGAGAGAATGGTTCCAAGTATTTTACCATGAGACAGTTCAGCAAATTTAATAGGGTAAGTAATTTCCAAGAATCCTAATTCTAAATCTGCTAAATCCAATAGATAGTAGTTAGGATAGATTAAGGCTCTCTTACGCTCACTTTCTTCATATCCTCCATCTAAATGATAATTCATCTCATCACGGCCGCTAACAATGTTTTTTAGAATAGTTGCTTCTCTCGGCGTTAAAAAAGATGTTAAGACGGGAGTATAAAGACGGTCAACTTGATCGATCCAATCATAAACTTGGTCTACAAAAGGAATTTCTTCCTTACGATAATGCTGATAAATAGACTCTTTCATTTACTAGCCTAAAATGGTAATAATCAACCAAATGACGCCCTGCTCAATAAAAGTCAATGTGAAGAGAGCGATGATCACATTGATTGAAATAGGACCAATGGGTGGAATATAGCGATCAAAAATATCGAGATATGGACTTGCCAGACGATCAATCATTCGTCCAATCGAACTTTCTCTTGCTCCAGGTAACCAGGAGAGTAAGGCATAGAGTATCAAGACCCATTGATAGACACGAAAAATTGTAGACACAAATTGGATAATTGCATTTAAATTCATAATACCTCCGACTTTATTGCTAAAAATTGGTGAAAAGAGGAAACACTGCTGCTTCCTCTAAGAAAATTAATGACGATTTCTTTTACGGAAGAAAGGAGGTGTTTCTAATTCGTCTTGCTCGTCAGATTCCGCTTGACGTACCTTACTTTCTGATTCCGATCTTTCAAAGGTTCTTTCAACCTTTTTTTCCTTAGGTTCAATATCTGCCACATCACGGGTAATTTGTTCGCGTTTAATATCCCAATCACTGAATAAATCACGTTCAGTCTCTTTTTGATTTGCTTGTTTTAAGTTGATTGAGCGGTCAGATGAATTCATCGATGGGGAACTTGATGCAGATGGGGTATTTTCGTTTGTCGAGAAAGTGTTGTTATGAGAGAAATTCGGACGGTTTTGACGCATTGCTTGTTGTTTATTGATGGTATTCTTTTCAGCATCAATTCCGGTAGCAATTACAGTAACAACCACCTCATCACCTAAGCTCTCATTAATTGAAGTACCAAAGATAATATTGACATCTTCGCTAGAAGCAGAAGAAATAATATCACTTGCATCTTGTGCTTCAAATAAGCTTAAGTCCGGTCCACCTGTTACATTCAGTAGAATTTGTTGAGCTCCATCAATTGAAACTTCTAATAATGGAGAAGAAATAGCTTTCTTAGTCGCTTCTGCTGTGCGGTTTTCCCCGGCAGCTGTACCAATTCCCATTAAAGCTGTTCCTTGATCCTTCATAACGGTTTTCACGTCTGCAAAGTCCAAGTTAATAAAACCAGGAGCGACAATCAAATCAGAAATCCCCTGAACACCTTGGCGTAAAACATTATCTGCTTCAGAGAAAGCTTCCATCATTGGTGTTTTTCGATCTACCACTTCTAGCAATCGATTGTTTGAGATGACTACTAAAGTGTCAACAGCTTCCTTGAGGTTTTGTAATCCTTCAGCAGCAAAGCGACCGCGCTTTGGACCTTCAAAAGTGAAAGGACGGGTTACGACTCCAACTGTCAAAGCACCTAATTCTTTTGCAATACGAGCGACAACAGGCGCAGCACCCGTTCCAGTTCCTCCACCCATTCCAGCAGTGACAAAAACAAGGTCTGACCCTTCAAGGACTTGTCGTAATTGCTCTTCTGATTCTTCAGCGGCTCTTAATCCTATTTCAGGAATCGAGCCAGCTCCTAAGCCTTTAGTAACTTTTGGACCTAATTGAATTTTAGTTTCTGCTTGAGAACTTTTTAAAGCCTGTGTGTCAGTGTTAGCGACGATGAATTCAACTCCTTGAACATCTTCGGAAATCATTCGGTTGACAGCATTGCCACCCGCTCCCCCTACACCAATAACTTTGATAACTGCTCCTTCAGGATTAACCGTTGGATCAAATGATAATTCCATTAATAAATTCCTCCTCTTGTGCTGTCTTAATTAGTCAAAAAACGTTTGAAAATATGCTCTTAATTTATTTACAAAACCACCCTCGTTAGTTGATGGGTTTTTAGTCGAAGCATCCATCCATTCTTCTTCAGAATATT
Organism: Facklamia sp. P12955; assembly: GCF_050409565.1. Classification (NCBI taxonomy): domain Bacteria; kingdom Bacillati; phylum Bacillota; class Bacilli; order Lactobacillales; family Aerococcaceae; genus Facklamia; species Facklamia sp. P12955. The sequence continues at coordinate 38,188 of NZ_JBNUPF010000005.1, read as the reverse complement.
GGTCTTCTGATGGATAATTATTATAAGATTGCGCTTGGCTATCGTTGTAGGCATAATAATCTGAGTGACTGGAATTATTTGAAAAAGCTTGACCATTAGGATGGGGTTGCGATAATGAAGGACTTTTAGGTTTTTGTCGAGCTTGACTTTGATTACTAAATCCTCCTTGAAGCCCTCCTCGTTGTCCGCCGCCATTACGAGCTTGATAATATGAGTTATCTGACTCACCATAAGGACGACCTTGGCCCCCGTCATACGGATTGGAAATTAGTGGACCAGCATCCCTAGCTGCAGCGTGCTGAACCCTTTGTGCTCGGAAAGTTGCCTGAGCGATTTGATGCACTTCGTCTAATTTTGACACATATTCAACCATCCCCATACTGGTCGTATAGACAGGGTTGCGCAGTCCCATTTGTTCTGGGATATATACACGAACTTGTGGCCCAAAGTACTTTTTGGCCAATTCTAATACGCCTGGTAAAGAAGAAGCGCCCCCAGTTAAGACAAAGCCTCCCGGTAAATCCAAAGCATCAACAGCTTCAAGATCCTCATGAATAGTTTCAAAAATTTGAACTAAGCGAGCTTCAATAATTTCAGATAAATAGCGCTCGTCTACACGAACAGGTTCTTTACGGCCGACTGTTTCAACCGGGAAATACTCTTCTGGTGAAGTTTGACTAGAAATGGCATAGCCGTATTCACGTTTTATGCGTTCAGCAGAATCTAGTGAAGTATTTAAAATAACCGATATGTCCTTAGTGACATAGTCTCCGCCTTCTTGATCTACAAAGGAATATTTCAATTGATTATCGTAAATAATTGAAGCTGAGGTTTGGCCGCCCCCCATATCAATAATCACTGTACCAAATTCTCGCTCATCTTGATTTAAAGCGGTGGTTGCAATTGCTTGCGGCTGAATAACAAACTCAGAAATTGAAAGACCTGCTTTTTCAACACACCGTCTAATATTATGAATAATGGTACGTGGCCCTGTCATTAACCGGGCATAAAGTTCTAAACGAACGCCAATCATTCCGCGAGGATCACGAATACCATTGAAACCATCAACAATGAACTCTTCTGGTAGAATGGCAATTACTTCTCGCTCAGGTGGAACAGAACGTACTTTTGCTGCCGAAATAACATTATCTACATCGCGCGAGGTTATTTCGCGGTTTTCACTTGCTACAGCTATCATGCCATGACAGTCATCAATAGCTAACTTGTTACTAGGCACCCCAACGACCACTTCATTAATTTTAACATTGGCTTTACGCTCTGCTTGCTCAATAGCTTTTTGAATCGAAAGAACTGTCTCATCGATATCGACAATAACTCCACGACTTAAGCCACGTGATTTTTCATTACCTACACCAATTATATTTACATGTCCGTTCATATACTCAGCAACAACAACTTTAATCGATGTTGTTCCGATATCTAAACTAACAATTATCTCTTGATTTCTCATCCAGGTGATGAACCCCCTTCATTTGCACAAAACATGAGTTTTTATCACATTATAGTACTTTTATATTAACACACCCATAAAGCCAATGAAATTAAAAGAAGTCCTTGTTATCAATTCGTAATCATACTTATCTTAATTATTATTAAGCTTGACTGAATTAGTTTCATTTGCCATAGGCGTAAAATAAGCTCCCACTTCAAGATCAATAATTCCTTTACGATTGTTGAGTTGTTCTAACATTTTAGGATAATAATTTATTTTTTCCACTACTGTTGAACTCACTGCTTTTATGAGATTACCATCCTTCATCTTGATTTCGATATATCCCTCTTTACCTGGTTTGGAAGAAGGTGTTATTTTCTCAACCCTTTCTAAAATGCTTGTGTCGAACTGATCTAAAGCAATAGCAAGTTGTTTAAGTGCTGTTTCTGAAAACTCCCCTTCAATTAGAGGAAGTTGAGCCATTTGTTCAGCAATTAATTGATTTTGAATAACAGCTTCATCTGAAGTATAACCTTTACTCATCAGCGCATAATTTTTACCATTGCTAGAGTAAATACCAACAATTTTTTGTTCTTTAACAATAATGTTTATTGCCTTCCAATCGTCGCGCTGAATACGAACATCCTCCAATAAAGGATTGTTAGTGAGTATATGGTCTTCAATTTCTTTGCGCCATTTTAAAATATCTTTTGCCTTATCCATCGAATGAATCTTAACTCCATTGAGAATTGACTCACTCTGAAGGATTTGATTGCCCGAAACACTTAGTGTATTAACATTATCATAAGGTAACATTTGCCATCCAGACCAAACCATTAAACTGTAAATAATTAAATAGAGAATAAAAATTTTTCTCTTTCCTTTAGGAAACCCTTTTAACAATACTTCTTTACTTGGTAATCTATCTAACCAATAACTAGGAGTGGGATTATGAGGGGTTATTCTTTGACCATCTTGTCTATTTTTAAAAACAAATGACTCTTGAGAATTAGCGTCTATACGATAATTTTGTGAAGACCTTACTCGATAATAAGGCTCATTCATCGAGCTATTGTAATAATCAAGCTGTTGACTATCTCGATAATCATTTAAGGAATATATATTGGATCGATTTAAACGCTCTTGATTAAACGAATGTTCAAAAGAAGTCGGAAGAATAGGTTTACCTTGAGAATCCAAACGATAATTCCCCATAGGGGCTGTTACTGGCTGATTATTTCTTTCTGAAATTGTCCTTTTATTCTGCCGATTCTGGTTCTTATCTGGTAACCGGTAATTAACCATCCCTATTCCTCCTCTCTTTTAAAATAGTTATACCATCTCGTTCATCATTTGAATGATTCGATCACTTGCATCCGTAATTCCCATGCTTTTAGCCGCCTGACCCATTACTTTTAAATCTTCAGGGGCCACCATTAATTGGCTAACTTCTTGATATAAAGACTGTCCACTAAGCTTTGACTCCTTTATCATAACAGCCGCCTTGTTATTTACTAAAGATAAGGCATTATGTTCTTGATGATTATCTGTTACATAGGGACTAGGTATTAAAATACTTGGCAAGCCAAGAGCTGTTAACTCAGTTAAAGTTGTTGCTCCAGCTCGACAAACAACCAAATTAATAGCTTGAAAAACACTTGGCATATTATCGATATATGGAACGATTCGAACATTATTACTCTGATTAATTTCTTCAACCATCTCTTCATTCAGTTCTTGGAAGTGATTTTGTCCCGTTGCAATAATCACTTGATAATTAGCGCTTAACCATTTATCCAGCGACTCAATTCCTGCTTGATTAATAGCTGGTGCTCCACGAGAGCCTCCAAAAATTAAGACTGTCGGTTGATTATCTTTTAACTCAAATTGTTCAGACAAACAGTGAGGCATTGCCGGTGTCGATATCACTTCTTGCCCTCTAGGGTTTCCTGTTAAAACTACTTTATTTTGGTTTTTGCCAAATTGATGGCTCGCTTCTTCAAAACAAACAGCAATTTTATTAACAAAACGAGCTAAAAATTTATTCGTAATTCCTGCTACTGAATTTTGCTCATGAATAATAGTCGGAACTTTAAGCATACTGGCAGCTAATAAAACAGGTCCACACACATACCCACCTGTTCCAAGTACAATGTCCGGTTGAAAATCACGGATCATTTGCTTTGCCTTATGAGTAGAATGAAACATTTTAAAGATTAATTTTAAATTATCTATACTAATTGACCTTTTTAAACCTGTAATTTCGACTGCTTTAAAAGGTATTCCCGCTCGAGGAACAATTTTCGACTCCAATCCTCTTTGTGTTCCAATATAAAGCACTTCCACATCGGATCGTTCTTTCAATACTCGATACAAAGCTAATGCTGGATAAATGTGCCCTCCGGTTCCACCACCCGAAAGAACAATTCGTTTCACTTTATTCATTTCTTTCTCCTTTATTTTGATGCACTTTTAAAAGACTCGACCTGCTCGATAAACCGATCACCTCTAATTTCATAATTCTTAAATTGATCCCAAGAAGCACATGCTGGTGAAAACAAAACAATTTGTCCTTCTTTAGCATAAGCAATCGCTGCTTGACTCGCTTGGTCTAAATTTTCAAATAAATTGATTGTTTCGATTTTAGCTTGTCTAAAATCTTTTGCCATTTTTTCTCTCGATTCACCGTATAAAAAGGCTGCTTTCACTTTGTTTAAATAAGGTATTAAGTCCTGAAAATCATTTCCACGATCTAGACCCCCACCAATATAAATGATGTCTTGGTCAAAACTTTTAAGGGCTGTAATGGTTGCAGCCGTATTGGTTGCTTTGGAGTCATTATAAAATTCAATCCCCTTGATTGTACCCAGAGCTTGGATACGGTGACGAATACCAGTAAAGTTTGCTAATTTTTCTTGAATAGCTGTATTATCTACCCCTTGAATTTTTGCAATAGCAATTGCGGCTAGCGCGTTTTCTAAATTATGCTGGCCAGGCAGATTAAACTGCTCGATTAAAGCGACTTCTTGACCTCGAAAATAAAAAGAATGATTTTTAATATAGGCACCCGCTTTTACTTGTTTGTGACGAGAAAACGGAACCTTTATCGCTGGAGAATGCTTCAACCATTCTTCAAGTTCAGCTTGATCGGCATTATAAATTAAATAATCTCTCTCGGTCATTTGCTGAATCAGTTTTAATTTTGCTGCAATATAGTCTTGCCTGGTTCCGTGGTAATCTAAATGTGCTGAATGAATATTGGTAAAAACCGCAATATGTGGATGAAATGAATGGATACCCATTAATTGGAAAGAAGATAGTTCCATTACGATTAAGTCCGTTTCATTTACTTCTTGAGCCACTTCAATTGACGGTACGCCCACGTTTCCTGCTAATTCAACTTTACCTTTCCATGAACCTTCTAGAAGATGGTGGGCTAAGCAAGTCGTGGTTGTTTTTCCATTAGAGCCTGTAATGCCAATAATAGGCGCTAGACTTTCACGATATGCTAGCTCAACATCCGTATAAATAGGTATCCCACGATGCTCAGCTTCTTGAATAAGCTCTAATGAATAAGGTATCCCAGGTGTCTTAACGATAAAGTCAATTCCTTCTAATATTTCGAGTGGGTGTCCCTTATCCACTACTCTAACTCCTGACTTTAATAGCAAATTAACCGACGGGTCCTGAGAAAGGTCCCCTCGGTCATTGAGCGTAATTTTTGCGTTTTCTTTTTGTAAGTAATTCACAACACTCTTGCCAGTTAGGGCATAACCCATAACTAGAATATGTTGGCCAGCGTATTTATTTGTCATTTGTTTTCACACTTTCTCGCTTATTATGCCTATTATAAAATGAAATAGAGTAAGCTAGCAAGTAATCCTACTGTCCAAAAAACAAGCACGACTAGCTCTTCAGACCAGCCAATCATTTCAAAGTGATGGTGAATGGGTGACATCTTAAAGATCCGCTTTCCTCTGGTCTTGAAAGAAACAACTTGTAAGATAACAGATAAAGTTTCTATTACAAAAACCATGCCGATGATTAATAGGGACCATGGGTTGTTTAAAAGTATTGAAATAATTGCTAATCCTGCCCCTAAAGCTAGCGAACCCACATCCCCCATGAAAATTTGAGCAGGTTTGCGATTAAATATTAAAAAAAATAAAAGGCTTGCTGTAACAATTAAGCAAGCCATAGCAACGGATGCTTGCTCTAGGCGAATAGCCAACATAAAGTAGGCTCCATAGGCAATGATATTTAACCCTGTGGCTAAACCGTCTAATCCATCGGTTAAGTTAACAGCATTGGAAAAACCAGTAATCCAAAAGAAGGCAAAAGCTATTACAACTATTAAATAGTTAATTTCCAAAGAGAAAATAGGCAATACAAATCTTTTACCTAAAACATAACCCGCTAGAACGACGATACCAGAAAATAAAAGCTGTAATAGAAATTTTTGTTTAGCAGTTAGCCCTTCATTTTTACCGGTGAAAATAGATATAAAATCATCGGCAAACCCAATGCCACCAAAAAATAACCAAGTTAGCACAATCATCAAGAGATTGGCATCTAGTAGATTAAATAGCCAGCCAAACATCAAAGTAATCATTATAGATACTGCAATAAACACCGTTCCTCCCATAGTGGGAGTACCTGTTTTTACTTGGTGCCATGAAGGGCCTTCTTGCCGAATAGCTTGTCCCATTTTCTTATTTAAGAATAAACGGATAAAAAGGGGCACTAAAGCCAGGGTTAAGAGGCCTGAACTAATAAAAGCCATTAATAACTGCATCATCTTTTCCATTTGTTTTCTAACTCCTCTTCTACAATCGCAACCTCATCATAAGGTATATAATCATCACCAATTACTTGATAAGCCTCTCCTCCCTTACCAGCAAAAAGAAGTGTATCATTAGCTTCGGCATGATTTACTAAATAATGAATGGCTTTTTTTCGATCTTCAATTAAATCATAAGGAACTTCTTGATGATCTCTTACCATTTCAGAAACAATCTTTTTAATGGGTTCATTTCGAGGATTATCTGCCGTAAATACAATATGATCCGCCCACTTAAATAAAATATCGCCCAAATCAGGTCGAGCAGCCGAATCTCTATTACCTCCGGAATGCCCAAACATTACTCTTAATTTTCCGTTTGAGGTTTCTTTTAATTCACTTAAGACATTTTCTAAAGCATCTGGTGTATGTGCAAAATCAATCACCACTCGATAATCTTGACCCTTATCAATAACTTGCATTCTTCCAGTGATACCTTTTAATCTAGGTGTCAAATCAACTATTTGTTCAGCTGAATAGCCATAATAAACTACCAGACACAAAAAGGCTGCTAAATAATTCATAACATTATAAGCACCAATCATCGATAAAGCAACTGGATAAGTTCTAGCTTGATAGTGAAGCTTGAATTTTTGTATTGAAGCTTCTGTCGTCAGCTCATCCACATAAACTGTGGCCTGAGGATCTTTCATACTATAAGTAATTACAACCGCCCCAGTAGCTCGACTCATTACATCTGCATAAGGATCATCTTGATTAATAATCGCTAGTCTTGGTTTTTGATGGTGAAAACTCTGTCCCAATTGTGCAAAGAGCAAACTCTTAGCATAAGCATAATTGTCCATAGTTTTATGAAAATCCAAGTGTTCTCGAGTTAGGTTAGTAAAAATTGCACAGTCCACATCGGTATACCAAAGACGGCCTAAGGACAAAGCGTGAGAAGAGGCCTCAATTATGATATCACTGCAACCCTCCTCGACCATCGACTTATAATACTTTTGTAAACTAACTGCTTCTGGCGTTGTATTAATAGCCGGAAGCAGACGCTCGCCAATTTTGTAATGCAGGGTGCCTATCACACCTGTCTTATGATTCAATAATTCTAAAAATTGAGAAATCAAATGTGTGGTGGTCGTTTTTCCGTTAGTCCCAGTAACCGCTACTAGAGGAAGCTGGCTAGATGGTTGACCGAAAAATTGATGAGATAGTATTGCTTGCGCTCGATAAGTTGAAGGGACTTTGACTAGCGTTATTTTTTTATTCAAAGCCTTTTCTATTTGTTTAGAAGAGAATTCTTCGGCTACTATCAGTGAAATGTTTTCTTTCATCAGCTGATCAATTACTGAATGGCCATCAAACCTTTCACCTTTTATAGCGATAAAGGCAGCATTTTCAGTTAGCTTTCGACTGTCATTGGTCAGATCGTATATTTCTTTATTAAGATCTAAATCACCTAAAAGTTCGTAGTTAATTAAAACTGATATTAGTTTATTTAATCGCATTTCATTTCCTTCTCTCTACTGCTTGATTAATATAGACTCTAACATTGGATGAAAAACTTCGGACAGCATCTGAGTTCCATAAATACCATAGTCATTTTGTGGCCTTTTAATAAATAAATATAACATGTATTTAGGTTCTTCAACAGGAAAGAAACTGATGACTGAATAAAAATAGTCGTTTTGTCCCGTTAGATAGCCTGTTCCCTCTTCATTAGCAATTTGAGCCGTTCCGGTTTTTGCCGCCACTCTGACTATGTCAGATTTAAAAGGTCTTGAAGTCCCATTTTGATCCTCAACCGCTTTAGTCATCAAGTCAATAATATAGAAAGTTACTTCAGGTTCAATAACTTGCCCTAAGTTTTGTTTTTGATAGCTTTGTCCGCTTTTATCAATATGATCAATATATTGAATTTTCATCATTTGCCCTTTGTTAGCAACCGCACTATAAGCTTGTAAAAGTTGCATCGGTGTAGCTGAAAATGCTTGGCCAAAGCCAGACATTATTCGTGATGTAGGGTTAGTGAAATCGAGTGAACCCGGATTTTCATTCGCTAGTTTACTATTTGTGCTAACGCCAAAACCAAATTTTTTTAATTCTTCAGTCCAAACTTGGTCTCCCATACGATTCACTAATTCGACCATTGCCACATTTGAAGAGCGAATGAAGCCATCTTCAAATGAAATTTGTCCCCAACCGAATTGGTTATGGTCTCTTACTTCACGATCAAACACTTTTACCATACCCGATAAGAACGTTTCTCCCGGTTGATAAACACCCATTTCTTTTGCTTTAGCCATGGTCAAAATCTTAACAGTTGATCCTGGTTCGTTAGCTGTTTCAACTAACAAATTCTGCCAAAGAGAGTCGATTCCTTCTCTGGTATTTAAATTAAATGAAGGTCTTTGAGCTGAGGTTAATAATTTACCAGTTTCTAATTCAACCAAGTAAGCCCCCATTGACTCAGGTTGATATTTCTTAAAAATCTTATCTAGAATAGTCTCGGTCTGATTTTGGATACGACTATCTAAAGTTAAATAGATATCATTAGCCAATTGAAGGTCAGTTGAATTTTTGCTTGATTTCCCACTCGATAATATATCATCAAATGCCGCTTCAATACCCATGGCTCCAACTAAACTTGATTGAGAACCTTCTTGGTTACTTTCATTAACTTCTGCATAACCTATTAAGTGAGAGGCAAAGTAGTCATTGAAATAATAACGGCTCACCTGACTAGTGAAAAAGATTCCCGGTAAGTTTTCAGCTTCAATTGCTAATTTTGTCTGTGCTGATATGTTTTTAGAAGCTGAGCCAAACTCAACTTGATTGACATTATCATTATTTAATTGCGTCCATATTTTTTCTTTCGGCATATCGATATATTTAGCAAGAATGGTCGCCGTATAATCAATGTCTTTAACCGTTTCACCTTCTGCCCAATCAGCATCTAGAACAGCGTACATAGAATAAGAAGTAGTATCCATTGCAATAGGCTGACCAAACTGATCATAAATTGTGCCTCTTTTTGCTTTAGCAATACTACTTCTATTGTCTACTTGCATTTCTAGTTTAGTTAAATTAACACCATTTACTTGTTTGAATAAAGCTATTTGTGCCATTCGACCAATCATTACTAAACCGATTAAAATTACAATGATAGCTAAAAAAAACAAATTCATCCCTTGATTATTATTCGCATTATTATTAGTCATTTTGATCGATATCCTTTACGCGATCCATTTCTGCTTTCATACCGTTGGCTTCTGCTACAAGCTCAATATTTTTATACTTTAAGTTTTCAGCCTTTTCAACCATTAACATTTCTGTTTCTTTGACAAGCTCAGCCTCTTCCAACTGGATCTCTTGAATCCTTTGGTTAACCTGGTTGACTTGCCAATGAATATAAAGACTCGCAAAGCAACAGCTAACCATTATAAAAATACCTAGCAATGCTAAGTTTCGATTCGTTATAATCGTTTGCCTTTTTGATCTCCTATCTTCATTATCAAACCAATCAGATTGATGGGAAAGTTCCCACTCTTCAATCTTTCGGACTGCTGAGCCATCAAACGTATCAGTAGATTGACCGACTAGCGATTGGGCTTGGTCTTTATTATAATAATTTCTTCTTTGATAACTTTCAGTCACAATCGCTATCCTCCTCAATACTACATACTAATTCTTTCAATAATTCTTAATTTTGCTGATCTTGAACGATTGTTATTCTTTAACTCTTCTTTTGAAGGTAGTATCGGTTTTCGATTAACTATTCGATAATCTGCTTGTTGATTACTTAAAACAGGTAAATTTCTAGGTGTTTCTGGTAAGGTGGATACTTGCTTAAACATTTGTTTAACCAATCGATCTTCTAAGGAATGGAAGGTAATAACTGCCATCCTGCCACCTACTTTTAACAGTTTTAACCCCTGTTCAATTGAACTTTCGACTGCGCCAAGCTCATCGTTAACAGCTATTCGAATGGCTTGAAAAGCTCGCTTAGCTGGATGTCCACCGGTCCGACGTGTCGCGGCAGGAATCGCTTCTTTAATAATCTCTGCTAATTGAGTAGTTGTTTCAATTGCTTGTTTTTTACGACTTTGTTCAATATTTCTTGCAATTCTTTTAGCAAATTTTTCTTCACCATACCGGAAGATAATACGCACCAAATCATTATAATCCCAAGTATTTACTACTTCATAAGCATCGAGCTCTTGCCTTTGGTCCATTCGCATATCTAGCCTTGCTTCTTGATGATAGGAGAACCCTCTTTCCGCAATATCTAATTGTGGTGAAGATACTCCCAAATCATAGTAAATCCCATCAATTAGGTGAATTGATTGCTCCGATAAGGCGACTTCTAAATCACGAAAATTTCTTTCAAAAAAAGTTATTTTTCCTTGGGATAATTGCTCTTTTAAAGTTACTTTAGCATTATTAATTGCCATAAGATCTTGGTCAAATGCCAATAATTTTCCACGGTCTGAAAGAAGGCTTAATAAGTATTGAGCATGTCCAGCGCCACCCAATGTACAATCAACATAAATTCCATTGGGATTCACTTCTAAACCATCAATTGTTTCCTTTAGTAAAACTGTTTCGTGCTCAAAGGACATATTGTCACCTCGTTATTTTAAAATCCAAAATCAATCATTTCTTCTGCAATATTTTCAAAATTTTCCTCAGCATCCTCTGCAAAATCTTCCCAAAGCTCACTGCTCCAAATCTCGATACGGTCTGATACGCCAATCACACGACATTCCTTATCAATCTTAGCGAACTCTATAAGATTTTTTGGTAAATTTATCCGTCCTTGCTTATCGATTTCTACTTCGGTGGCAGCCGAATAGAAAAAACGAGTAAACTTACGTGCGTCTTTTTTAGCTAGAGGTAATTGTTTTAATTTTTCTTCAATTGTTTCCCATGCATTCATGGGGTAGCCAAATAAACAGCCATCCAGACCTCTAGTTACTATAAAAGTCGAACCTAGTTCTGGACGAAACTTAGCAGGCATGATCAAGCGGCCTTTGGAATCGATATTATGTTGATATTCTCCCATTAACACGACTTGTTCACACTCCTCTCCTAAGTTAGATTAATTTTACCACATACTCCCACTTTTCACCACCTTATAGACAAAATTGAATAAAAAAACAGGTTTTGCTAGAAAGCAAAACCTGTTAAAGCTTGATATTATGATCATTTAAAGCTATTAAAAAAGTGGTGGGGTAATTAGAAAAAAATCGTCCACCATCTTAAAATAATCATTCCCACTAAATAAAAAACCAAGAAATAAAAAAGTAATTCACTTGCAGGCAAATAAAATTGCTTAAAATAGAAATGGTCGATTTCTTGTATATATTTATGTAATTGAACACCGATTGCAAAAGAAGAAAATAAAATAATAAATGGTAGCACATTAAAACCAAAAATTAACCAGCCAAAACCGTATATTAAAACCAATAAAGTGGGTAATAAACAAATGGCTAATGTTATAGGCCAATTTTTAAAATAGGTTAAATAAGGTCTCCCATATTTTTTAATTAAAAAAATCATAGTTAGAGGAATGATATAAAGCAATAACTCAAATACAGAAAAATCACTTGTCTGCAAAGTATCCCTTCTTTCCTCTAATGAATATTTCCTTTTAATATTATTCAATAAATGTCAATAAATGCAACCAGGTATCTTGATTAAATACTTCCCAATAATTTCCGTCTCCTAAAACAGCGTAACCGATAACTAAACCCATTCCAAAGACAATAATTAAAAGGATGATAAAGAAAAAAACTTTGAAGATCCCTTTCATAACTTGTTTAAATAGTGGATATTCTAAATATTTTAACTTCTCTGCCATTTATTCACCCCTAGTTTATTTCCAAATGGATTGCCACAATCTCATAAAGAAATTTGGCTTACTTGGTTTTTTATTATTTTTGTTTGGATCAATTAAACCGGATTCGACCCAATCCATCATTATACCAGTTCCTAATGCTACTGCATTCATGGGTTGGTCAGAAGGAATAGCTGAGACTTTTATCTGCTCAGTGATTAACAAATCTAGATCTTGGATCATAGCGCCCCCGCCTGTAATAACCAGTCCTTGATCATGGATATCTGCGATTATTTCTGGAGAAGCTTGTTCAATCACTCTGCGTATTGTTCTCACTATTTGATCTAATAAATCTTTTAATGCCCGATGTAAATCGTTAGAGTCAACATTAATTGCTTTTGGTAATCCTGTAACAAGATCGCGCCCCTTTAACTCTTGGTTATGAACATCTCTTCCATCCACCTTTTTAGCACAGGCAAGTTGCATTTTTATCCTCTCAGCTGATTGGATCCCAATGAGTAGTTGGTAATGGTCCTTAAAATACTGGATAATTGCTTCATCAAAGTCATCACCAGCTATCTTAATCGATTCTGCGTGAAGAATTTCACCTGAAGCAATAATTGCTATATCCGTCGTTCCTCCACCAATATCTACAATCATACTTCCTTTGGCTGATAAAACATCTAGGCCCGAACCGATAGCCGCTACCATCGGTTCAACTTCTACTCGAACCCTACCCGAAGTAACTTTTTGAACTGCCTCGAATAGTGAAAGTTGTTCTATTTCACTTACATTGGTTGGCGTTGAAATTAAAACATTTGCCTTTCTCAAGCCACGTCGAATGTGTGCGCGCTTGAAAAAGTGAAGAAGCATGGCTTCGGTTAAGTCATAGTCTGATACCACTCCACCTTTTAAAGGTTGTATAACTTCAAGAGACTTTGGCACTCTACCCCGCATTTCATAAGCTTCTCGTCCCACTGCCATTACTTCTTGAGTCGATTGATCTACAGCAATCACTGCGGGCTCATTTAAAATGATTCCTCGGCCTTTAAGATGGATTAATACATTGGTTGTTCCTAAATCAATACCTATATCTCTAGCCATTATACTCATCCTTTCTGGATGATAGTTAAGCAAACACAGCTTTTACAGCTGGTTTATTTTGAATGGATGGAATTGGCTGGATATTAACACGTTCGATGTTTGCTCCTAAGCGAGCTAGCTTTTCATGGAAGAGGTAATAACCACGATCAAGATATTTCAACTCAGAAACCCTTGTCAATCCTTTAGCAGTAAGTCCTGCAATAATAAGAGCAGCTGCCGCACGAAGGTCTGTCGCTTTAACCTGGGCACCTGATAATTCTGCAGGTCCGTACATTACAACTGTTTGGCGTTCAATTTTGAAATCAGCGCTCATTCGACGCAATTCTTCAAAGTGCATGAATCGATTTTCAAAAACGGTTTCAGAAAGTGCTGAGTCTCCCTTAGCTAATAATTGAGCAATCGACATTTGTGCCTGCATATCCGTTGGAAAGCCTGGATAAGGCATGGTTTTAATATCTGTGGGTTTCAAAACCTTGGGACCAATTACCCTTAGCGAAGAATCAAACACTTCAAAAACAACGCCCATTTCTTGCAACTTACTAATTAGCGGTTTGTTGTGATGAGCAATCGCTCCTTCAATCATGACATCTCCATTAGTCACAGCAGCCGCTACCATAAAAGTACCGGCTTCGATACGATCTGGCATAACTTCATAGTCCGTAGCCAAAAGTTCTGAAACACCTTCGATACGTATTGTCTCCGTTCCAGCACCTGAAACTTTAGCACCCATTTTATTTAAAAAGTTAGCTAAGTCAACAATCTCTGGTTCTCTAGCAACATTTTCAATCACTGTTTCGCCTTTAGCTAAAACAGCAGCCATCATAATATTTTCAGTGGCTCCCACCGAAGGGAAATCCAGGTAAATATTGGCTCCGATTAACTGGTCTGCTTTTGCTTCAACATATCCTGCTGCATTTTCAATAGTAGCTCCTAATGCTTCAAATCCTTTTAGGTGCAAATCAATGGGACGTGTACCGATTGCACAACCGCCTGGCATGGCCACACGCGCATGACCAAAACGTGCTAACATTGGTCCCATTACAACGATCGAAGCGCGCATTTTACTAACAAAGTCATAGTCCGCCATAGTTTTAACCCGACCTGTCGCATCGAGCGTCATCTGATTATTCGCTTGATTGAATTTAGTCTCTAGGTCAATATTCTTTAGCAATTCGTTCATTGTTAAAACGTCTGATAAAACAGGCACATTACTTAGTCGTGTAATTCCTTTCGACGCCAAAATAGAAGCTGCCAGAATTGGTAAAACTGCATTCTTAGCACCTTCAACCTTGACTGTACCCTCCAAACGGTTGCCACCTTGTACAATAATTTCTTCCATTTTAAATGAATCCCCTTTTGAAGACTATCGCTTTGGAGTAGGCGAGAGACTTATACACATGATTAGAGAAACGCTGACATCAATAGTAGACGTAAGGTTTCAATGATTGTTATAAAAAACGAACTTGTCAAATAGCCCAAGCCAATACTACATAAAATACATAGGTATCGGTCCATTGCTTGGTGTTGAGGCTGTAAAACACTCCTCCAATTAACTTTTGACAGAGCCATATAGGCTAGGATGACAAAGAAAATGCGAAAAAACAGTACTGCCATACCATTTATAATTGCATACATTTAAATCACCCTTTCATGTTCGTAATCATCATAGCATAAATAAGAAGTAAGTAAAATGACTATAAAGCAAAAATACTATCAAAAAGAAATAGGGCTTAACTTTTCACAATAAAAAAGCTATCCTGCTAATCTTTGACAGTATGAAATCTATTTATTACTTTTTAAAGTCATTTTGATGACTAGCATTTTGTAGATAATAACGTCGATGGTTATCAATCTTAGCCAAATAAAACTCTCCTTCATGAACGCTTGGATCAAATTCAATTATTTCGTCACTAGGCTCAATGGCTTCTAAGTATAGCTTTTCATATTCCTCAATGCTTAACTTTCGACGTTTCTGGAACATTGCTTCAATTTCATTCAAGAGTATAGCCTCTCTAAAACCTGGCTGTAATGCTCCAAAAAAACATTCAGCAACCGCACCTGAACCATAAGAAAATAGGGAAATCTTATCGCCTTTTTTAAGACTTTGATCATGAACTAAAAGTGAAATTAAGCCTAGGTAAAGTGAGCCAGTATAAATGTTGCCAATATGTCTTGAATATTGAACAGCGTGATCGTAATGATTATCAAAACGGTCTAAAGCCTTCAACTTCTGATCTACATCTTTGAGTGTATTTGTTGAATCATTTAAATACTGACGATAGTTTTTAATCGCCTTACGACCCATTTTGGTAAATGGTAAATGGAACAATTGTACTTGATAAGCATCCCAAAAATCCGGTTTACGCTTACCTACTTCTTCCATAATATTCAAAAAGGTCTGATTATATAGATTGGTAGAAAACTTACCGTCTACACGTGGATATATGTCGTATTGTGGTCGCCAAAAATCAAATTGATTGTCAGTATAAGCAATGCTTTCTTCTTCAATAGCTAAAATCGCTGGATCAGCAGTTATTAACATAGCCACTGCTCCTGCTCCTTGAGTCGCTTCTCCAGAAGACGCTAGACCATATCGAGCAATATCGGTTGTAACGACTAACACCTTTCTTTCGGGTCTTAAGCGCACATAGTCAACAGCCGCTTGTAAAGCTGCCGTTCCTGCATAACATGCCTCTTTGATTTCATAGGAGCGTGCAAAACGGTTAATCTTTAATGCTTGGTGCAAATATATTGAAGCTGCTTTAGAATAATCAAAAGACGATTCAGTAGCTACAATCACTTGGTCAATTAAGTCCCGATCTTCTTTTGAAATAATTGGTAACGCTGCATTAATGGCCAATGTAACAATATCTTGTTTGTAATCCGTGACAGCCATTTGACTTTGGCCGATTCCAATTGTAAATTTTGCTGGATCAATATCTCTTGCTTGAGCTAATTCCTCCATGTCTACATATTGGGGTGGTATATAAAAATGAATACGGTCGATTCCAACTTTTGTTTTCATTAATTCCCTCCTCAGTTTTTTCAATCATAATAGACATTATCTTACGAATTTCTCATTTTGTCTAGTAAATCCCTTGCAATCTGAGAGTTAAAGCTTTCTCTTACTTTTAACAATTTAACTAATAGGTCGATTTCATCGGCTTTGGCTCCCACTTGTATCGCTAAGCTACGAGCCTGCAATCCCATATGACCCTTTTGTATACCTTCGGATACGATGGCTTTTAAGGCTGCAAAGTTTTGGGCTAAACCGACAGAAGCAACAACTTGAGCTAACTCTAAAGCATTAGGATTTCCCATTAAATTTAAAGACCACTTTGCCATTGGATGAATGGATAAGGTCCCCCCCACCGTAGCGACTGGAAGAGGAATGTCCATATGTCCGCTCAATTCGGCCTTCTTAGAATCATAAAACCACTGACTTAAACCTCGATATTTTCCTTCTTTACATGCAAAGGCATGAACACTCGCTTCTACCGCACGCCAATCATTTCCTGTAGCAATCAAAACCGCATCCACTCCATTCATAATCCCTTTATTATGAGTTGTGGCACGGTAAGGATCCAATTGGGCATAGTCACTAGCCATAGCAATTTTTTGGGCAATAGGATGGGCTCTATCTAAATTTATATCTATACGCTCAATAGAAAGAGTCGCTTCCACCTTAACAAAATTTTGTGGATTGTAATTTGAAAGAATTGCCATTAAAACCTTGCCACCAATATCTTTTTTTATCTCAAAGGCTAATGCTTCCAAAACGGTATTTAAAGAGTTGGCTCCCATAGCTTCACAAGGGTCAAATAGTAGATAATAGGAATGGTAGAGCGTCTGATTGCTATGATAAGCCGAATACTCAATATCTAAAGGTCCCCCTCCTCTTTCTACCATCCGATAAGCTACTTTTTTAGCAAAGCTCAACCACCCCTCTTTATGCTTGTTAAGAGCTTGTTTCGCTTCAGCTTCTGTCCAATCAGTTAAAACAATTTGTCCTTTAATCGTTTTACGGTCTAAATGCGCTTTAATATTACCCAAATGTTTGGCGCCATTGGATGCCGCAGCTATTACCGATGGTTCTTCTGTTACCATCGGAACTATGTAGTCCTTTTTGTTCACTTGAATAGTCGGTAATATCCCCATTGGAAGGCCATAAGTGTAGAGATAGTTTTCAATCATCTGATTGGCTCTTTTTTCATCTAATATAGGAAAATCCATCTTATTTTCTAAATAAGGGGAAATATTTAAACGTCTTTCCTGTAATGATTGACGGTAAAATTTCTTAAGTGTCATTAAATGCTCCTCATAAAAAAACACAGGTAGAAAAATCTACCTGTGCAAGTAATTTAAAAATTATTTAGTCCCGAAGATACGGTCACCAGCATCACCAAGTCCTGGTAGAATATAGGAATTCTCATTTAAGCGCTCATCCAAGGCAGCTGTGAAGATATCAACAGTTGGAAAAGCTTCTTGCAAAGCCTTCACTCCTTCAGGAGCAGCCACTAAACATACGAATGTAATGTGCTGCTTATCAACGCCATATTTCTCAGTTAATTGTTTAAGAGCCGAAATGGCAGATCCTCCTGTAGCTAACATTGGATCGACTACAAATACTTGGCGATCTTTAATATCAAGAGGAAGCTTAGCAAAATATTCAACAATCTCTAATGTATCATGCTCACGATACAAACCAATGTGACCCACGCGAGCAGCGGGGACCAAAGATAAAATTCCGTCTACCATACCTAATCCTGCACGAAGAATTGGAACAATAGCCATTTTCTTACCAGCAATTTGTTTTTGCTTAGTAACAGCTAGTGGTGTTTCAATTTCAACTTCTTCAAGCGGTAGGTCGCGTGTGATTTCATAAGCCATCAACATAGCAATCTCATTGGTTACTTCACGAAACACTTTAGTTGAAGCGTTCTTATCGCGAATAATGGTTAGTTTATGTTGAATTAAGGGATGATCAACTACCGTAAATTTTGCCATTCTTTTTCCTCCTAATCTAAGGTATCTTAGTGATAAGCGTTAAGAGGCTTGTCAGCTACAATTGCTTCTGCTTGCTTACGTAGTTCAGCAAGTTCAGACTCTTCGGCTTTAAGAGCCTTAACAATAATTTCAGCAATTTCACGTGCTTGATCTTCTTTAATACCTCTTGAAGTAATTGCTGGTGTTCCCACACGGATACCTGATGTTTCAACAAATGAACGTTGGTCATTTGGAATAGAGTTCTTATTAACAGTGATTGCAACTTCTTCTAAACGGTTTTGTGCCCACTTACCAGAAACATCAAAGCTTGTTAAGTCTAATAACATTAAGTGGTTATCTGTACCACCTGAGATAACGCGTAAGCCACTCTCGTTAAATACTTCTGCCATAGCAGCAGCATTCTTAATAACTTGTTGCGCATACTCTTTAAATTCAGGTTGTAAAGCTTCACCAAAGGCAACTGCTTTAGCTGCAATAACGTGCTCTAAAGGTCCTCCTTGGATTCCTGGGAAGATAGCAGAGTTTAATTTCTTACCATATTCTTCTTTAGCAGTTAAGATCATGCCACCACGAGGACCTCTTAAAGTCTTGTGAGTAGTAGTTGTAACTACATCCGCGTAAGGAAGTGGATTTGGATGTAAACCAGCCGCTACTAAACCAGCGATATGCGCCATATCAACCATTAAAATAGCGCCAACTTCTTTAGCAATCTTTGCAAATCTTTCAAAGTCGATTGTACGTGAGTAGGCAGAAGCACCCGCAATAATCATTTTTGGCTTCTCTTCACGCGCAATTTTTTCTAAAGTGTCATAGTCTAGCTGTTCATTTTCATCAAGACCATAAGCTAACATATGATATGATTGACCAGAGAAGTTAACTGGTGAACCGTGAGTCAAGTGCCCACCTTGAGATAAGTCCATACCTAATACTTTATCTCCTGGTTCTAAGAAGGCACGGTAAACAGCTAAGTTAGCTGAAGAACCTGAGTGAGGTTGAACGTTAACATAAGTTGCGCCAAATAATTCTTTGGCACGATCAATTGCTAATTGTTCTAGGATGTCTACGTATTCACACCCACCATAATAACGACGTCCTGGATATCCTTCAGCATATTTATTGGTTAGGATTGACCCTTGAACCTTCATAACATCTTCAGATACAAAGTTTTCTGAAGCAATTAATTCGATACCATGCGTTTGACGTTGGCGTTCTTTTTCAATTACCTCAAAAACTTCTGCATTAATATTTGACATATATACACCCTCCAAAAAAATAGTTACAACATTTAGTTGTAGCTTAATTATAACATAAATGACGACGCTTTCGTAACCCTATTCATGAAAGCAAGTGTTTTCTCATCATTTTCTAATCCTTGAACATAAATTTTCTCTGCCGGACCTTTTTCTAGAGCCCTAAGTCCAGAAAATAAATGTTGTGAAGCGCTCTGCCAGTCATTCGGTTGACCCAATGAATAACTATCGACAACCTGGGGCCGTTCTTTCAAACCATCAATAATAGCATTATCAGCCAAAATACCTATCTTCATCGATTCTTTATTGACTAATTCAACCCATTCTTCTATTTTTCTCGGAAATGCTATCAGGTAAACCGGTTGTTTGGGACTATAATGACGATATTTGACTCCTGGGGAAGCTACATTTAAGTTAGCCAATTGCATTTTTTCAGAAACAATCTGAACAGGACAGGCTGTTTTAGCTTGAATCTGACTAGGCGTGATATGGCCTGGTCGTAAAACATCCACTCTATCCTCATGGGGATAGACAACTGTCGACTCAATACCCACCTCCGTTAAAGCTTGGCCATTATTTAGAATTCCAGCAATTACACCTCTAAAATCATGTAGTACATGCGCCAAGCTCGTCGGACTTGGTTTGCCAGATAGATTTGCTGACGGACCTACTAGTGGGGTTCCCACTAAGTCAATTAATTCTAAGGTGAGAGACTGATTAGGCATCCGAATAGCTACGCTTTGCTTACCGCCAGTCACGTTATCAGCTACTTTGCCTTTTTTAAGTGGAAAAATAATCGTTAAAGGTCCCGGCCAGAAACTATCCATCAATGATTGAGCGATGGGGGAGATTTCATTCACTAGTTCTTCAACTTGATCTTGATTGGCAACATGCACGATTAAGGGGTTGTCATTAGGACGGCCCTTTGCTTTAAAGACTTTTGCCACAGCTACTGGATTTGTGGCAATAGCCCCTAATCCATAAACCGTTTCGGTTGGAAAAGCGATTAATTCCCCCTTTTTTAGTAGTTCTGCTGCTTGAGGCAAGCTTTGCTTATCAAAAATTAGAGTCTTCATTTAAATCCTCCTCTCGCATCAAAGATACATATCGATCTTTACCCGCAAAATCACGTCCAATTTGAATAAAAGCCGCTGGAAAAGCGTCTTGCAATATCGTCTTAACAGCCAGTCCTTGGGCAAAACCTATTTCAAAAAAAACACCGGCTCTTGGTTTTAAGTGTGAAGGTAATTGCTTAGCTAAAGCTTTATAAATGGCTAAACCTTCATCTTCCGCAAACAAGGCGGATTGTGGTTCATATTTTTTTACAGAAGCATCCATTAAATCCAACTCACTTTGAGCAATATATGGTGGATTAGAAACGAATACATCAAATTGAAAATCTGGCTTAAAGGCTTGCATCAAGTCTGAATGGACAAATTGAATATTCACTTGATGGTCATTAGCATTTTTCTTAGCTAGTTGAAGGGTTGCTTGTGAGAAATCACTAGCATATACTTCCCAAGTTGGTAAAGCTTTCTTTAATTCAATAGCAATTATGCCTGAACCGGTTCCTAAATCGATTACTTTGCCTGGAGGCAGCTGACGCATATAAGCCAGCGCTTTTTCAACTAAACCAGCCGTTTCTTCTCGTGGGATCAAGCAAGCCGGACTTACCTGATATTTGTGGTCCATAAAATAAGTGTAGCCGCTAATATACTGTATCGGTTCATCATTTACTATCCGGTGGAGAGCAGAATCAAATTGGCTGGCTAGACCTTGTGAAATCGGTTGATTTAAAAACTTGACGGTCTGACTTAAATCCCAATCAAACAACTGCATCCAATAATAGCGCGCCAAATTTGCATCGTGGCCGTGTTGATTCAAAAAAAATGAAGCCTTTTGGAGGGCTTCATTTAAAGTTAGTTCTTTATGCTCCTTGACCATTGAGCTCCTCCAACTTTTGCGTTTGGTCATATACAACAAGGGCATCAATGATTTCATCGATATTGCCTTGCATAATAGAATCGAGTTGCTGAATGGTTAAGCCAATCCGATGGTCGGTCACACGGTTTTGTGGATAATTATATGTGCGAATTCGTTCAGATCGGTCTCCAGTACCTACTGCCAACTTTCTTTCAGAATCAAAAGCTTCTTGCTTTTCAGACTGCAGAATATCGTAAATACGTGTTCTTAATACTTTCATGGCTTTTTCTCTATTTTTTAATTGTGATCGCTCATCTTGCATAGCTACCACAACTCCTGTTGGGATATGGGTCATTCGAACAGCTGAAGCTGTCTTGTTAACGTGCTGTCCACCAGCACCAGAAGCATGATAAATATCCACACGGATATCATTTTCATCTAAATCAAAATCGATTTCCTCTTGTTCAGGCATTACCACTACTGTAGCAGTGGATGTATGAACCCGACCTTGCGATTCGGTTTCTGGTACACGTTGCACTCTATGTGCACCGTTTTCGAATTTTAGTTTGGAGTAGACTTTTTCGCCTGTAATCATTAAGGTTACTTCTTTATATCCTCCAATGCCTGTAATATTGGCTGACATTAGTTCGACTTTCCAGCCCTGGGCTTCAGCAAACTTGGAGTACATGGTTAAAAGATCCCCTGCAAATAGTTGTGCTTCATCCCCACCGGCTGCTCCTCGAATTTCCATGATAATGTTTTTGCCATCATTAGGATCTTCTGGCAACATCATCAATTTAATTTCTTCTTCTAATTGATCTTTTTCTTCCTTCAAATCAGAAAGTTCTAACTTGGCTAATTCTGCCATATCAGGGTCTAAATCGCCCGCTAACATTTCTTCTGTATCTGATAGTTCTTCATTGACTTGTTTATAACGACGAATTTTAGCTACCTTGGGTCTTAAATCGGATTCCTCAATCGATAACTTTCTTAATCGATCCGAATCAGATATAATTTCTGGATCACTCATCATTTCGATTACTTCCTCAAAACGGAAGATTAATTGATCTAATTGTTCAAACATGACATTCTCCTCAATCTACTTATTAAAGTCTTTTTTTAAATTTTTCCAGGGTTTTTATAACATTTACGACAAACAGGTAAATAAGCTTCATTGCCCCCTATTTGAATTTGGTCTCCTTCATAAACTGGTTGACCATCAAGAAACCTTAAATTCATAGTGGCTTTTTTATGACAGAACCAACAAATTGTTTTAATTTCTTCGATTTTATCAGCATAAAGGAGCAAATATTTTGACCCTTCAAATAGTTCATTGGTAAAATCATTTTTCAAACCAAAGGCCATGACCGGAATATTTAACTCATCGACAACCTTAGCTAATTCAATGATATGGTGTTTCTTTAAGAATTGTGCCTCATCAACCAAGACACAAAAAAGGCGGTCTTTTTGGTGAGAAGCCTTAATCTTTTCATAAAAGTTATCCTCATCAGAAATCGGAATAGCTTGTCGATTGAAACCTGTTCGTGAAGAAACAATTCCTACCCCGTCACGGTTATCTATTGCTGAAGTATAGATTTGCACAGCTTTGTTTTGTTCTTCATAGTTATGAGCAACTTTAATAATTTCTATTGATTTACCTGAATTCATTGCTCCATATTTAAAATAAAACTTAGCCATTACCATGCTCCTCTTGTCTGTAGTTTAATTCAACCTATTCATAATAGGTTATTTTTATTTAGAAAGTCAATCCTTCACACACTATTCTATTCTATCACATCCTATCACTTGTCAAAAGAGATTCTTTCTTCCAAATTTACTTGAGGACTGATAGAATAATATTACTTGTATATTATGAAAAGTTGAGGTGGTAGCATGCCATTACGTAGCCAAATCGCTCGTATTATTGGAAAGACAAGCCGTTATTTATTAACTAAATTCACTCAAGGAGGGTCCTCCTTACCTGGAAAAATTGCCCTTACTATAGAACCCGATCTCTTAAAAGAATTAGCCAACAATTATCAAGTTGTGGTTGTTACTGGCACAAACGGAAAAACGCTAACAACCTCTTTAATTGTTGAAATTTTAAAAGAAGTAGAGCCCTTAGTCATTACCAATCCCTCTGGATCAAATATGCATCAAGGAATAGTAACTACGTTTTTACAAGCCCCTCGCTTAAAAGATGGCCAAAAAGGAATAGCCATTTTAGAAGTCGATGAAGGCTCTTTAAGCCATGTGGTTAAAGCCATCCAACCGGAGTATTTTGTTTTTACAAATATTTTCCGCGACCAGTTGGATCGTTTTGGTGAGCTTCATACTATTTTTGATTTATTAAAAAATGCTGCTAAAAGTGTGCCTACAGCCAAAATTATTGCCAACGGCGATCTACCAATGTTTAATTCATTAGAAATAGAAAATGAGAAAATTTTCTTTGGTTTTGATCATCAAAAGGATGAACGGATTGTTCCGCATCATAATACCGATGGTTTACTTTGCCCAATATGCGATCATATCCTAACCTATAAAATGATTACTTATGCTAATTTAGGTAAATATTATTGCGAACATTGTGGTTTTAAACGTCCCAAATTAACTTATACCGTCGATCAAATTAATGAGCTGGCGCTTACCCACTCCCAATTTTCGATTAATGGCCAGTCCTTCACTTTACCAGTTGCTGGTAAGTATAATATTTATAATGCTTTAGCCGCTTATTCATTGACTAGAGAGCTAGGGTTAGATGATAGTGAGATTCGACAAGCTTTTGAAAAAGCTAAGAAAGTATTTGGTCGACAAGAAAGTATTCAAATAAAAGACAAAAAGGTTCTACTTAATTTGGTGAAAAATCCGGTTGGTTTAGATCAAGTACTAGAACTGATTACTTTTGATCATCAACCCTTCACTTTAGTCAATATTCTAAATAATCAATATGCTGATGGGACAGATGTTTCATGGATTTGGGACGGTAATTATGAACGATTAAAGACCATGCCAGTCGCTGAAGTCATCACCGCTGGTGATAAAGTAGATGATTTGACCAAGCGAATTATTGTTGCGGGAATTGATGAAAATCAAATTAAAAAAGCTCACTCAATAGAAGAAATTTTCCAGCTGATTGAGCAAGCTAATACAGAAAACATTCATGTTTTAGCAACTTATACTGCCATGCTTCAATTAAGAGAAGAACTAAAAAAGCAGGGCTATCTAAATCATTGAGAGGAAGAAGTGAATGAAAACTTTTAGAATTTGTCACTTATATGGTAATTTACTTAATACATATGGTGATAATGGAAATTTACTGATGCTTCAATACCATGCCCAAAAAAGAGGGATGGATGTATTAACTGAAGTGGTAACAATTGATGACCCTTTTGATCCTACTGCCTATGATTTAGTCTTTTTTGGTGGTGGACAAGATTACGAGCAAAAGGTAATTGCTAAACAGATCCAATCCATCCGACCTGGTTTGCAAGAATTCATTGAAAAAGATGGTGTCGTTCTAGCAATTTGTGGTGGTTATCAACTCTTAGGTCATTATTATGTTAATGCTAAAGGAGAAAAATTACCGGGACTTGGTATTCTTGACCATTTTACTGAAAGACAAATTAACCACCGCTTTACCGGTGATACCAAAATCTATTCTGACTATTTTAAGCGCGAACTCATCGGGTTCGAGAACCACAATGGTGTGACTCATTTAGGAAAAAATCAAAAAGCTTTCGGAAAAGTCATTCAAGGATATGGGAATAATGGTAAAGACCAAACTGAAGGGACCCATTACCGCAATACTTTTGGCAGTTATTTTCACGGCCCCTTATTAGTTAAAAACGATTGGTTGACTGATGAGTTAATTGATTTAGCTCTTTCTAATCAACAGACTCCTAAAGTTGAAGCCTAAGGCAATTAAAGCCAAAGGCTTCAACTTTTTTCTAGTTAGCTTTAATAAGAGTCACCCTCATGTTAAAATAAATGATAATGATTCTAAAAAGGAGTATATTATGTCAAATATTCTTACAGTCAAAGATCTTACTATTCAAAGTTCAAAGAAAACGATTATTTCTGACTTGTCTTTTAAGATTGAAAAAGGGGATTTTGTTTCTATCAATGGCCCTTCTGGATCAGGAAAATCAACCCTCTTAAAAGAAATTGTTTACTTAAATGCCCCTAACCTAAGCCGATCAGGGTCTATTTTTTTTGAAGAGAAAGAAATTGACCAGTATCCACCCATTGAACTGAGACAAAAAATTTCCTACTGCTTCCAAACAGCTCAATTGTTTGGTCGAGATGTATGGGATAATTTGTCCTTCCCTTATGAAATTCGCGATTTACCCGCTGATAAAGATCGTATTGTTCAATTATTGCAAGAAGTAGAACTTTCAAGCGATTATTTAAGCAAAGAAATTAATAGTTTATCTGGAGGAGAAAAACAACGGGTTGCTCTTATTCGAAATTTAATTTTTCCGCCGGAAATTTTATTATTAGATGAAATTACCTCTGCTCTTGATCAAAGAACCAGAGAAATACTATGGCGTTGGCTACTCAACTATATTGATAAAGAAGGAATTACTACTCTTTTAATTAGTCATTTAGACAAGGACCACCAGCTTGCTAATCGCGAAGTTTATATATCGAAAAATATCGATGAAAGCGAGGAAGAATAATGACTCAGAATCTTCAAGTTAGTCCGCTTACTTTAGCCCTTTCTTTTTCCCTTGTTTTAATAACCTTTTATATTGCATATAAAGAACAACTGGACCTTTGGAAAGATTTATTGATTGCCATAGTAAGAGTTATTTTACAATTATTAATTGTAGGCTATGTCTTAGAACAAGTCTTCTCTATCGATAACGCTTTGCTTACTGTAGCCATGGTTGCGGTTATTATTTTCAATGCCGCTTGGAATGCTTCTAAGCACGGTAAAGGAATAAATAAAGCCTTCGCCATTTCTTTATCAGCAATCGGAATTGGATCACTCACTAGTTTAGCAATATTAGTCTTATCTGGTTCTCTAAAATTTACCCCTTCCCAAGTGGTTCCAATCACAGGGATGATTTCTGGGACGGCCATGACGGCTCTCGGTTTAACCTATAGAAATTTGAAGCAGCTTTTTGAAGATCATAGACAGGCATTTCTAGAAATGCTAGCCTTAGGAGCAAGTCCACAGCAAGCTAGCACGCATATTAAAAAACTGGCCGTTAAATCTGGTATTCAGCCAACCATCGATAGCGTGAAAACTACAGGAGTTGTCACCTTGCCGGGTATGATGTCGGGTTTAATTTTTGCCGGTGTCGATCCAACCAAGGCAATTATGTATCAAATGATGATCTCCTTTACTTTATTAGGTACCACTTCACTGGTCTCAGCAACTTCCGCTCATTTAGCTATTCGTACTTTTTTCAATGATCGCTATCAATTAACCTTCATGCCAGAAAATGATAAAAAATAAAGTAAAATAAAATCCCCAAGAGGGGTTTCTTGGGGATTATTCTATACTCGATATCTTAATTGGCCATCTAAGTAGGTTGCTTGTAAGTCAGCTTTTTGATTAAGAACAATAAAATCAGCTGCTATATCTTTTCTTATTGAGCCACATTCAGCTTGAATTCCGACAGAACGCGCTGGATTTAGACTCGCCATCCGAATTGCTTGGTCGACTGTTGCTAGTTCCCATTTAACCATGTTTTGAACGCCTTGTATCAGTTCTAGAATAGAGCCCGCGAGGCTTCCTCCTTCAACTAATCGCGCTGTTCCTTCGCTTACCATTACATCAAACTCACCTAAACGGGAGATGCCTTCTCCCATGCCACCGGCTCGCATACAATCAGTAATTAAAACTGTCTCTTCTAGTCCTCTAGCTTTAAGTGCAATTTCAATAGCAGCTGGGTGAACATGGTGGCCGTCGGCTATGATTTCAGCAAAAACATCTTTCAAGCTAAGTGCCGCGCCAACCATACCAGGATTGCGATGGTGCAAACCTGACATACCATTGTATAAATGAATAAAAATATCAGCACCTGCCTCTACTGCAGCTTTTGCTTGATCATAACTAGCATCTGAATGGGCAAGTGCAGTATGGACTCCTTGGGCTTTGGCATATTCAATAAATGGAATGACTCCTTGACGTTCTGGTGCAATTGCAATTTTATTGACTAAACCCCCTGACAATTTTATCCATTCACTTAATGCATCAATCGAGGGATCACTCATGTATTTGGGATTTTGTGCCCCTTTATATTTTTCTGTAAAGAAAGGTCCTTCTAAAAAGATTCCTCGGACTTTAGCTCCCTGACAGGTTTGATAATTTGTTTTGATCATCGAACATACTGCATTTAAACGCTCAATCGAATCGGTTAAAGTTGTTGGCAAAAAGGAGGTCACTCCGCAAGTCAATAATTGGTCAGAAATATGGCGCAGACCTTCAGGATCATTATCCATAATATCGTAACCTTGATAGCCGTGGATATGTGTATCCACTAAACCAGGAGCAATTATCAGATTCTCATAATCTTTTATTCGCTCAACATTTGCTGGCAAATCACTCACAATTTCGCCAAACTTACCCTCATCTGTTACTTCAAGAAAGGCTTCCTCAACTACTGAACTATCTAATATAATTTGCTTTGCTTTATAGTATTTACTCATACCATCACTCCTCTTACTACATATTATACTTGTTTTTGAAAATTATAGAATAATTTTGCTAATAACTATGCTGTGATGAGATAGATAAGTTTATATAGGAGTTTAAAATTCATTAAAGCAATAGGTTTTGACTTAGATGATACACTCTATGATCGAAGTGCCATTTATCAGCAGGTATATGAAGCCTTTCAATCAGACAACCCTTATAACATCCCCTTTGATTCTTTTAATCCTGTCTACCAGCATTATTCGAAAAATCTTTACCAATCCTTTATTGCCAATAACTGTAGTAAACTTCATTATCAATTGCAGCGGACTATTGATGCTTTTAGCACTTTCGAGCATGAAATTCACTTAGATCCAGCTCATAGTTTTCTTGATCTATACAAGGATTGCAAAAAAATATCTAACGCTTCGTCCAAATTTTCATGAATGCTTGCTCCACCTTAAAGAAAGTTCTGTAGAACTCTTTATACTGACTAAAGGAGCCAATGCTGGTCAAAGGAGTAAAATTGAAGTGCTCGGCTTAAGGCAATACTTTGATGAGGATCAAAATTTCATATCGGAAAACTTGGCTTATTCGAAAGCTGATGTTGAAATTTTCAATAAAATTACTAACTCACTTGCTTGCGCAAAAGATGAAATTATTTATAGTGGAGTTGATTGGACCAATGACATCGAAGGATCTTTAAATAGTGGTTGGCAAGCTATTTACTTTAATGTCCATAACAAACCTGGTAGGAATAATCATCCTTATTTTAAAGCAATCCAATTTGAAAAGGACCTTTGTAATTTACTATCCAATCTTTAAAAAAAATCCGAGCAAATTGCTCGGACTTTTTTTACGTCTATTCATATAAAATTATTGTTCAGAAGTTGTTTCTTCATTTTCTTCTGTTGTATCTGAATCTTCATTTTCATCAGATTCTTCTGTAGTTGTTTCTTCATGTCCTTCAGATTCCTCTGTAGTTGTTTCTTCATGTCCTTCAGATTCCTCTGTAGTTGTTTCTTCGTTAGAAGGAGCATCTTGACCACCATTGTTTGACTCTTGGGGACTAGTTACTGCATTCCCTTCACTATCTACCGCTTCTTCAACTTCACTGCCTTCAACTTTTAGAACTTCTAAAGTTGTAGCATCTAAAGTAATGGTCATCATTTTTCCTTCGGTTGGTTCTTTAGTGTTTTCATAAACAAATACGGCTACTTCAGTGACATCTGTTTCTTCATTAACTGAATAAACAAATTCTAATGCTTCACCCATGCCAGCTTCTTCTTCAGCGGCTTCTTTAATTTCGTCAAAACCAGCAAGATCTTCAAAATCAATAGTAGCTAAAGGCTCATCAGACATTTCCTCTTCAGTATCAGATTCGCTTTCTTCATTGTCTGACATCATATCATCCATTGCATCTTCTGCATCTGACATCATGTCATCCATAGTATCTTCTGCATCTGACATCATGTCATCCATAGTATCTTCAGCTTCAGACATCCTATCTTCAACTTCGTTTTCGTCTTCAGGGATTTCTTCTTTCGTACGAGCATCATAAGAAACAGTTACATCTTCCATTGCTTCTTCATCTGTACCTTCAATCGTAATTTCAAATGGATCTACCTCATCCATTTCGTCTTCAGTCATTTCTTCATCTGACATTTCATCTTGGGTCATTTCTTCTTCAGATTCGTCATCAGCCATTCCCATTTCTGACTCGACTTTGACAGATAGATCATCTTCTTCATCTTCTTCTAAAGGTTGGATGATAATACGATTAATTCCAACTTCTGGATAATCTTCTTGATACTTTTTAACGATTTCTTCCAAAGCTTTCTGCATTGGACTTACTTCTTCTTCATCTTCTTCAACTGTTGTTTCTTCCATAGAATCTTCAATCATTGAGTCCACAGTTGTTTCACTATCTTCTTGAGCAAAGATAGATACAGTTGGAGCTATAGCTCCTAAGGTGATAGCGCTCATTGAAATTAAAACTAATTTTTTAAAAGATTTTTTCATTATAAAATCGCTCCTTTGTTCTTCTAGTATGTCTTCATCATACATCCTATATTCTATTTATGCTAGTAATTTGCTTAGAAATAATGATGATTTTTTTAAGAATATTATTCCCATCCCTATTGTAGATGCTTTTATATCAGTGTTTGTCGGAGTTTACTTTTTAATCCACAAACGAACACTCTTCTAATTTTGTTCACAATTTATTCATAATTATTATTTATGAATGAAAAATAGCGTTGGCAAACAAGCCAACGCTATTAAGTCAAAAATTATTGTTTAGCTTTTAATTTCTCAAGCATATCCACTGTCATCTTATCTAAATCATACTCTGCTTTAAAATTCCATTCTTCTTTAGCAGCTGAAATATCCATTTCATCTGGCCAAGATTTCGCAATGCGCTCTAAAGTTGGATTCACATCGTAAGTCATTTCGAAGTCTGGCATGACTTTACGGATTGATGCCGCAATTTCTTCAGGCTCGAATGACATACCTGAAATATTGAAAGCATTGCGATGAACCAATTTATCAGCATCAGCTTCCATTAAATCAATGATTGCTTGAATAGCATCTGGCATGTACATCATGTCCATTTTTACACCTTGAGGAATATTGCAGACATATTTACCATACTTAATCGCATCATAATAGATTTGCACTGCGTAGTCAGTTGTTCCACCTCCTGGAGGTGTTACGTAAGATATTAAACCAGGGAAACGCACGCCACGAGTATCCACACCAAAGCGAGTATAGTAATAATCACACAGTAACTCACCTGCTACCTTAGTAATTCCATACATTGTTGTTGGGCGTTGAATAGTATCTTGAGGTGTACCAACTTTTGGTGTGTCTGGACCAAACGCACCAATAGATGAAGGTGTAAAAAATTGAAGCTCTAATGAACGAGCAACTTCTAATCCATTTACTAAACCTTGCATGTTAATATCCCATGCTAATAAATGCTTTTCTTCTGCAACAGCTGATAATAAAGCAGCCATATGAATTAATGTGTCTACTTCGTGATTTTTAGCAATAGCCATAAATGCGTCCATATCCATTACATCTAAAATAGCGAAGTTAGGATGATTACAGACTTCATTTCCCTCTACCACACGGATATCTGTAGGTACGACATTTTCTTCACCATACATATCATTTAACTTAACAACTAATTCCGAACCGATTTGGCCTAATGCACCAGTAATTAAGATTTTTTTCATGATTCCCTCCTAGATTACGCCTAATTCTTTACCAACTTTTTCGTAGATGGTAATTGCTTGGTCTAACATCTCTTTAGTATGTGCAGCTGTTGGCATATTTCTCACACGACCAGTTCCAAGTGGTACTGTAGGAAAGACAATTGATTTAGCATAGACTCCTTCTTCTCTTAACCGTTTAGAGAAGGCTTGAGCTAATTTTTCTTCACCTAAAATAACTGGTGTAATTGGTGTTTCCGAGTTGCCAATATCAAAGCCTAATGCTTTTAATTCAGCTTTAAGATAGTTACCATTCTCCCATAGGCGATCGTGTAATTCTGATGATTCCATTAAGATATTAATCGATTCAGTAGCAGCTGCAGCATCCCCCGGTGTTAATGAAGTTGAGAATAGGAATGGACGTCCAGCTACTTTTAACCAGTCGATTAATTCTTGTGAACCCGCAACATATCCACCTACTACACCAAGAGCTTTTGAAAGGGTTCCAATTTGTAAGTCAATCTTATCCGATAGACCGAAATGCTTAACTGTACCCGCACCTTTACCCATTACTCCTGAGCCGTGCGCATCATCAACATAAGTAATTAAGTTGAATTCTTCTGCAATTTCAACAATTTCTGGAATATTAGCTACGTCGCCATCCATTGAGAAAACACCGTCTGTAATGTACATTACTTTTTTGTATAAGCCTGATTCTGTTGCCTCTTTAGCTTTTGCACGTAAATCATCCATGTCTTGATGTTTCACTGGAATGATTTTAGCACGTGATAAACGACAGCCGTCAATGATTGAAGCGTGGTTTAATGCATCTGAAAGAATAGCGTCTTCTTTGTTCATGATGGCAGAAATAGCAGCCATATTACAATTGAAGCCTGATTGAAAAGCTATTGCAGCTTCTGTTTTCTTAAATTCTGCAATTTTCTTTTCTAGAATATTGTGGACATCCATCGTACCATTAATAGTACGAACCGCACCTGCTCCTACTCCATACTTATCAATAGTTTTTTTAGCTACCTCTTTTAAACGTTCGGAAGTTGCTAAACCAAGATAGTTGTTTGATGATAAATTAATGAGCTCTTGTCCGTTAATTTCGATGATTGGGCCGTTTGCAGAAGATAAGGCTTCGATTTCATTATAGAGATTCTTTTCTTTCTTTTCTGCAATTGCTGCTGATAAAAATTCATGTAAGCTTTGTACCACTTATAGTTCCCCCTTAATACTTTTACTATATTATAAAACGCTTCCAGGTTTAAAGCAAATACAATCGTAATTATGATTAAATCCTTATTGATTTCTCATTATTTTCTTATTCTAAAGCTAAATTAAACTAGTTCCGCTTGTTACTAAAATGTCGCGTCGACTGAACAGCCCTTCTCCAACCTTCATATAAATCTTCACTGCGATTTATTGACATTTTCGGTTTAAAAGTTATAGCGGGTTTAACTAAGCTTTGGATTTCTTCAATAGACTGCCAATAGTCTACTGCTAAGCCTGCTAGAAAAGCAGCCCCCAATGCCGTGGACTCAAGATTGGATAAGCGTGTTACTGCCGTATTTAAAATATCTGCTTGAAACTGCATCAAGTAATTATTTTTACAAGCGCCTCCATCGACTTTTAATTCTGGAATGACGACCCCCATTTCATCCTTTATTACATCAATGATGTCGCGCACTTGATAAGCTAAAGATTGCAAGGTCGCTTTAACGAAGTCAGCTTTATCAGTGCCACGAGTTAAGCCAAACACAGCTCCTCTAGCCTGAGAATCCCAATAAGGAGCTCCTAATCCCGTGAAAGCTGGCACCACATATACTTCATCTTCGTTTTTTGAATGTTGGGCGAGTTCCTCAGATTCAGAAGATTCTTCAATCATCCTTAATCCATCTCGTAACCATTGAATAGCTGAACCCGCTACGAATATAGAGCCCTCAATACAGTATACTGGAGATTGGTTAGGAAATTTATAAGCGATAGAAGTAGATAGCGCATGCTTAGACAGCTTTAGCTCATTCCCAATGTTCATCAATATAAAGGCACCTGTTCCATAAGTTGATTTAACTTGCCCTTTATCAAAGGCGAGTTGACCAATCAATGCTGCTTGTTGATCTCCAGCCATACCAGCTAATGGTATTTCGTGACCGTAAAAATGATAGGTGGCTGTTTTTCCGTATATTTCAGAATTTGATACCACTTGGGGTAATAGTTGAGCAGGTATATTGAATATGTCTAAAAGCTCTCGATCCCATTCCAGAGTTTCAATATTAAATAAAAGGGTACGCGAAGCATTAGAATAGTCCGTAATATGGTGTCTGCCACCTGACAATTTCCACATCAACCAAGAATCTATTGTGCCAAAGGCTAAGTCGCCAGCTTCTGCTCTTATTTGAGAAGTTGGAAGATGGTCTAAAATCCAACGAATTTTACTCGCTGAAAAATAAGGGTCAAGCGGTAAGCCTGTCTTTTTCTTAATAATATCTTCATAACCACTCTTTTTAAGCGCTTGGCATATTTCGCTTGATTGCCGCGATTGCCAGACAATCGCGTGATAGATAGGCTCTCCGCTTTCACGGTCCCAAATGACTGTCGTCTCTCTTTGATTAGTGACTCCAATTGCTACTATCTGCTTAGGTTGAATATTACCATTAATCAAAGCTTGAGAAATGACGGACTGAACGGATTGCCAAATCTCATTAGCATCTTGTTCTACCCAACCAGATTGAGGAAAAAATTGTTGAAATTCTTTTTGAGCACTGGCTATAAATTCACCTTGATGGTTCACTATGAGTGCTCTAGTAGATGTCGTTCCTTGATCGATTGCCATTATATATCGGTCGTTTAACAAAATAAAGCCCCTCTCTTTAATCGCTTAATTGAGTGATTGTATTATAGTTCTTGTCAATATACTTCTCAAGTTTCGTTTAAATAAGACTTGTATTCTATTAATTTAAAGGTATAATTAAGACAAGAATCTTAAATAAGGACAATTGTTGTCAGTGGGAGGTATTATCATCAGACTCAACTCAAATGAAAAGCGTGTTTTGGATTTAATTAAGCAAGACCCTTTTCTTACTCAAACTAAACTTGCTGAAATTTTGAGTATTAATCGATCTACTCTAGCTAATATTGTGTCATCACTTACGCAAAAGCGCTACCTGCAAGGTAGAGCCTATATTGTCAATGAACCAGCTGATATTTTTTGTATTGGAGCTATGAATATTGACCGTATCTTTCAGTTAAAAACACCTTTACTCAAATCCACCTCTAATCCTGTTAACTCAACAGTGACTGTTGGAGGAGTTGCACGAAATGTAGCAGAAAACCTCGGAAGGATGGAACTCTCAGTGAGTTTACTATCTTTAGCAGGTATCGATGCTGATTTTGAAGAAATTAAGGCTATTACTCAGCCCTTTGTGAATTTAGACCATGTGAAATCCTTAGAAAATCACAATACGTCCTCCTACACAGCCATTCTCGATGAAACAGGTCAAATGGAAGTAGCCTTTGCTGATATGGAAATCTGTGATCAAATGAATGCTGAATGGATTACTAGTTTCCATTTACAAATTGAAAATTGTCAATTCATTGCTATGGATCTTAATCTCACTCAATCTGCCGTTGAACAAGTGATGAATATAGCAAAAAAACAGCAAATACCTCTGGTGGTTATTCCAGTTTCCGGACCGAAAATGAACCATCTGCCAGAGAATTTAAAAGGAATTACATGGCTAATTGTCAATCAGGATGAATCTGAAGAATACTTTAATCACAAAGTTAAGACGGAAGATGATTTTATATATCTCGCTGAGCTATGGATTGATCGAGGAGTGGAAAATGTCATTATCACTCGTGGTACTAAACCATTGCTATACTCGAATCAAAAGAAAGAGTTTCTATATTTTCAACCTCCTAATAACCCTCGATTAGTTGATGTGACAGGGGCTGGCGATTCTTTTGTAGCGGGATTAATATACGGGCTCAAAAAAGAATATGCTCCAAGTGAAGCCATTCATTATGGTATTACTAACTCTTATTACACTGTACAATCTCCTTCCACAGTTAGAAAAAATCTTAATGCGAAACTATTTGAAGAAGAACGTCAATTGATTGGAAATTGTCAAATATTTTAAAGAAAGAGGAATATAACTATGAATCAACCATATAATAAAGAAACAGCTAACGCTATGAATCATCCCCTATTATCCATCTCTAAAGAGGTTCAAGCAGCAATCATTCAACAAAAACCGATTGTAGCCTTAGAATCAACTATCGTTTCACACGGAATGCCTTATCCACAAAATGTTAAAATGGCACAAGAAACGGAACAAATTATTCGTGACCACGGAGCTGTTCCAGCAACCATAGCCATCATGAACGGGCAGTTTAAAATTGGCTTAGAAGAAGAAGACTTGGAAATCTTAGCTACAGCAAAAGATGTGGTCAAAGTATCCAGACGAGACTTAGCCGAAGTAATTGCCAATAAGCAATTAGGAGCCACTACAGTGGCTACAACCATGATTGGCGCTCATCTAGCCGGGATTAAAGTGTTTGTAACCGGTGGAATTGGTGGGGTTCATCGTGGATATACTGAACACATGGATGTATCTGCTGACCTTGAAGAGTTAGCCCAAACTCCTGTTACCGTGGTATGTGCGGGAGCTAAAGCTATTTTAGACTTACCAAGAACCTTGGAATACTTAGAAACTAAAGGGGTTCCGGTTACTGGTTATCAAACCGATTACCTGCCAGCCTTTTATTCTTCAACCTCACCTTACCGCTTGACTAGTAGGGCAGATTCTGCTGAAGAAATTGCCCAGCGAATGGTAGCCGCTGATCAACTAGATTTACAAGCTGGTTTATTGATTGCAAACCCAATCCCTAAAGAATACGAAATCCCTAACGATGAAATCAATGCTATCATTGATCAAGCTTTAATTGAAGAAAAAGAAGCTGGCGTTCATGGTAAGGAATCCACCCCCTTCTTATTAGCAAAAATTGTTGAATTGACTGAAGGACGCTCATTAGAAACTAATATCCAATTGGTTTATAATAATGCAAAATTAGGTGCAGAAATTGCGGTTCAATACCAATTGAAAAACTAATGTGTCTTCCAAAAATATTTTTAGCCTCTAGTTTGGGTTGTTCCTGAATTGGAGGCTTTTATATGTGATCATGAGTGATTAACTTAGAAAGCAAACGCTTGCTTTATCGACCTTATAAAGGTATATTATAGTTAAAACAAATGGAGGTATTCTATGAAAAAATTATTAACACTATCGGCAGCTGCCTTAACACTAGGTGCAGCTACATTACCTTTAGCAACTGTTGTTGCTCAAGAACAAATTTCACCAGTAATCATTACTGACGTTGGTGGAGTGGACGATAAATCATTCAACCAATCTGCTTGGGAAGGTTTACAAGCTTACGGTGAAGAAAATGAATTAGAAGAAGGCCCTGGTGGCTACTTCTATCTTGAATCTAAGTCAGATTCAGATTATGTAACAAACATCAATGCAGCTATCCAAGGTGGATCAAACCTTATTTTTGGTATTGGTTATAAGTTACAACCGGCTATTGATGAAGCAGCTGAACAAAACCCAGATGGACATTTTGTTATCGTAGACTCTGTTGTTGAAAAAGACAACGTAGCTTCTATTACCTTTAAAGACAACGAAGCAGCTTTCTTAGCAGGTGTTGCTGCAGCTATGACTACTAAGACAGACCACATCGGTTTTATCGGTGGAGTTGAATCTGAAGTAATTGACCGTTTCGAAGCTGGTTTTGTAGCTGGTGCTAAAACAGTTAACCCTGATATCGAAATATCAATCGAGTATGCTGGTCACTTTGCAGATGCTCCTAAAGGAAAGCAACTAGCAGCTTCAATCTACTCTAGTGGCGCAGACATCATTTATCATGCTGCTGGTGGAACTGGCCAAGGTGTATTCTCAGAAGCTAAAGACCGTGTATCAAACGATCCTTCTCAAGAATTATACGTAATTGGTGTAGACTTAGACCAAGACGCTGAAGGTTTAATTGAAATTGACGGTGAAGAGCGTCATTTAACATTAACATCTACATTGAAACAAGTTGGTGAATCAGTGAAAGCATTTGCTGAAAAAACACAAGCTGAAGGTTTTGAAGGTGGCGTTCAAACTTTAGGTTTAGCTGATGGTGGTGTAGACCTTACAACTGAATTCTTAACTGACGAAGTTAAGAAAGCTGTTGAAGACTACAAACAACAAATCATCAATGGCGAAATCGTTGTCCCTGAAAAACCAGGTGAAGAGATGACCTCTAATGAAGATGCTGATGCAGAAAAAGCTGAAGACGAAACAGAAGAAGAAACTGCTGAAGAAACTGAAGCAGAATAATAATTTAAAATTAATTACAAAAAAGAGCAAGCTTGATTTATCTCAAGCTTGCTCTTTTTTCTATTTAGAACTACTTAACGTATATAATAGAAAGTCTTTTGATTGGATTAATTATATTCGACTATTACTTCTAGGAACAATTAGGATAATGTTTTTTCAACTATTGACTTATATTTCAAAATTGCGTAAGATATATGTGTATTTCTATATTGGGGGCGTAGCTCAGTTGGGAGAGCGCTACAATGGCATTGTAGAGGTCGTCGGTTCGAGACCGATCGTCTCCATATAAATAAATATATACTATTAAAAATTTTTATAAACCTTAACATTATAGGTTTTTAATAAAAATAATCACTAAATATTGCATAATATTTCGTGCAACATTCTAGCTCCCTAGGCAAATAGAGAGGACTAGCTTATTTGCTAGCCCTCTTTTCTTGTGAAATTTAGGCTCTATAATAAACAGGGTGGATGGAAGAAAAAAACACTTCCTTCCATCCTATTTTTTGCTACACAAAAACACAGAAGTCCGATCTATTAAAAGTGGTAACTAAAATAGAAAGGACTCTG
>NZ_JBNUPF010000004.1:0-87011 GCF_050409565.1 Facklamia sp. P12955 | reverse complement strand
AGTTTTATCCCGCAAATTTTTAAAATTTCAGGACATTTTCATTTACGGTTGACAGAAATCTGCTTAAAAATACACCCCTAAACTACCTAAGGGATGCAGGATGTCTGAAAATAAGCTTAACGCTTATTTTTATTGCCTTTGTATACCATTGCAATACCACCGATTAAAGCAATCGCTGCGATCACAATCAAAAACCAAGTAGCCATTTCGCCTGTTTGTGGTAACATTTTTCTACCTCATTTCTAAATGATATATTAATTTTACACTAACTTATAATAAAAGAAAAGCCGAGATTAAAACCTCGACTTAAACTCTTAATGATACATTTCCTGATATTTAGCCAATTCAGCTTCATTACAATAAATGTAGTGTTCTGGGAGTACTTCACGTACTTTTGGTATATCAGTTGAATAATCATGCATTTCAGGATCATAAACTTTCAATTTAACTTTACGAGCAAGCTCTGGGTCTGGAATAGGTACAGCAGAAAGTAAAGCTTGTGTATAAGGATGAATTGGATTACGGAATAATTCTTCAGTTTCCGCAACTTCAAGAATACGACCATTACGAATTACTGCTATTCTATCAGAAATATAACGTACGACTGATAAGTCATGAGCAATAAAAATATAAGTTAAGCCATTCTCACGTTGGAATTTACGGAGTAAGTTAAGAACTTGCGCCCGAACAGAAACATCTAAAGATGAGATCGGCTCATCTGCAATAACAAGTTCTGGTTCCATAATAAGAGCTCGAGCAATCCCAATACGTTGACGTTGTCCACCTGAGAACTCATGAGGATAACGATACATATGCTCAGATAAAAGTCCAACTTCTTTAAGCATATTCTCAACTTTTTGCAAGCGATCTTCTTCATCTTTAAATAAATTAAAGTTATAAAGGCCTTCTGAGATAATATACTCTACTGTTGCACGGTCATTCAAAGAGGCAGAGGGATCTTGAAAGACCATTTGAATGTCACCAATTAATTCCTTGCGGTCTTTTTCAGATAATTTAGTATTAATTCTTTTACCTTTAAAGAGAATTTCTCCTCCTGAAGTTTTATTAATACCATTAATTGCACGACCAATAGTTGTTTTACCAGATCCAGACTCACCTACTAATGATAAGGTTTCTCCTTTAAATACATGGAAAGTGGCATCTTTAACAGCAACGAACTTGTCTTTGCCTTCACCAAAAGTGATTTCAAGGTCGTTTACTTCAACTAATTTTTCTCTATTTTTCTCCATTTGCTAACTCCTCTCTAAGAGCTGCATCTGCACCATGAACTTTCTTCAATTTTTCATGAAGGTTATGAATAACAGATGGTTTTTCAGCTTCCGGTGCTCGAGGATCTAGTAACCATGTTTTAGCGTAGTGAGTGTCTGAAACTTTAAACATAGGTGGTTCAGCTTCATAGTCAATTTGCATTGCATAAGGACTACGTGGAGCAAAAGCATCTCCTTCAATTTTTGTATAAAGAGAAGGTGGTGTACCTGCAATTGAGAATAGATCTTCTTCCGGATTTGATAATTGTGGTAATGATGATAAAAGTGCCCATGTGTAAGGATGTCTTGGGTCATAGAAGATATCTTCTACTGTTCCTGTTTCAATGACTTGTCCCGCATACATTACTGCAACACGGTCAGCAATTTGAGCCACTACACCCAAGTCATGAGTAATGAAGATAGTTGTAAATTCATATTCTTTTTGTAAATCTTTTAGTAATCTTAGAATTTGAGCTTGAATAGTAACATCTAAAGCAGTCGTTGGTTCATCACAAATCAATACTTTAGGACGACATGCCAATGCAATTGCAATGACAATACGTTGACGCATTCCACCTGAATATTCAAATGGATAATCGTCAAAGCGTTTTTCAGCATTACGAATACCAACCCGTTCCATCAAGTCGATAGCAATTTGTTTAGCTTCGGACTGTGAAGCCCCACGATGTTTGGTGATCACTTCGGTTATTTGTGTTCCGATAGTTAAGACTGGGTTTAAGGATGTCATTGGATCTTGGAAAATTGTTGCCATTTCTTTACCACGATATTTTAACCATTGTTTTGGGGAATTAAAGTTTTGTAGCTCTTCACCTTTATATATTATTTTCCCTTCTGGAATACTACCATTTTTTTCAAGCATTCCTGTAAAAGTTTTCGTGAGAACAGATTTACCTGACCCAGATTCCCCTACTAACGCCAAAACTTCTCCCTCATAAAGATCTAAATCAATTCCACGAATAGCTGTTAACTGCGCATCACGCACTGCAAATTTAACAACCAGATCTCTAATTTCTAATATCTTTTTCTTCTCTGTCATTTCAATGTCCTCCTATATATGATTCTTAGGATCAGTTGCATCAGCTAATGCTTGACCCACAATGTAAAGAGAAACTGAAATCAAGGCAAGAACAGACACAGGTATCCAGAACAAGTAGGGCTGAGAAGCGATATTTGTGGAATATTTTTGAATTAAACCACCTAACGAAACAATGTCGGCAGACAATCCAACCCCAAT
The DNA here is from genome assembly GCF_050409565.1 of Facklamia sp. P12955. NCBI lineage: Bacteria > Bacillati > Bacillota > Bacilli > Lactobacillales > Aerococcaceae > Facklamia > Facklamia sp. P12955. Next base: position 84,488 of record NZ_JBNUPF010000004.1, on the reverse strand, counting down.
AAAGGATAGGAAAGTTTCTGTCGCTATAAAACCAGGCAATATTCTGGAAACATCTGTAGTTATAATGGATGTCAAGTAAGGTAAGATATTCTTAAATATCATACGATTAGCTGGAGTCCCTAAAGTCCTAGACGCTAGGTTATATTCCCGATCTCGCATAATCATTACTTGTACACGAATAAAGTATGCCGTAAAAATCCATGAAGTGAGGGTCATTGCAAAAAGTAAATTCCAAAATCCATTACCTAAAGAATAAGCTAATACCATAATGATTAATAATGTAGGAATATTACCGAATATATTGTAGACTTCAAGCATGAAAACGTCAATCTTTTGCGACATTCCCCAGAAAGCACCTACAATTACACCGATAACAGTGGTAATTAGAGTTGCTAAAACAGTAATTGAAATAGACGTTTTCGCTCCAGACCAAGTAGCATCAAAAAGCGATTGTCCGTTTGCATCTGTCCCAAACCAATGTTCACTATTTGGTTCAATATAGCGTGCAGATAAATCATTTATTTTTTCTGCATTCATCGGGTCATATCCAGAGAACATTGGTTGAATAAATGACATCAAAATAATGACCAACATCAAAATAAGAAAGAAGATAGCTACTTTATTTCTCCCAAAAGTTCTCCAAACCGATTGCCAATAAGAGTATTTTGGCGAATCAATTTTTTCTGCTTCAACATCATTGGTTTCTACAAAACGAAACGAAGCATCATTAATTTTTGGTTGTACTTCCATTATTTATCCTCCTTCACTTCTAGGCGGATACGAGGATCCACAAGAGTCATGGCGATATCACCTAATAAGATTGATAAGACCCCTAATACTGAGAATATGAAAATTAAGCCAACAGCAATTGGGTTATTGTGAGAAAGAATTGCATCTGGCAGCATTTTACCCATTCCAGGAATAGCGAATACTTGCTCAGTAATTGTGGCTCCAGCAATCGAAAAGATTATTGCTCCTGGGATTCCATTAACAATTGGGATTATCGCATTTTTAAAGATATGCTTACGCGAGATTTCTGATTCGCTCAAACCTTTAGATCTAGCAAATTTTACATAGTCAGATGATTGTTGATCAACCATATAACGTCGAATCCACATTACAGTACCAGAAAGTGACAACAAAGCTAAAACGACAATTGGCATTATATAGGATTTGATATTCTCTGGTCCTAAGATTGGAAATAGGTCTGGTAAACCAAAGAACTTATTCCCCACAAAACGACCAAAGAAAATGAAAGCAACTGAAGGTACTGAGATTAAAAGTGTGATAAAGGCTGTTCCTAATTTATCAACCCATTGTCCTTTATATCGAGCCATCAACATAGCCATTGGTATTCCAATCAAATACATTAAAAATATTGCCGTTACACCGTTCCTAAAGGAAATCATCATCATAGACGGATCTTCATTATTAGATTCTGCGCCCGCATAATTTGACCCTTCAAACATTCTCTTCTCAGTTAATGAGAGTTCAGATGTTGGTTTATAATAACGTGTATAGGGGTTAATAGCTGATTTAAAAGATTTCCCATCTGGCATAATAATTTCTTCCGTTACAGGACGTCCTTGTTTATTTGTAATCACATCTATAACTGGCTTACCAGCAAATGTTGGGTATGAAACTCCTAAATTTAATTTGAAAATATTTTGATGAATGAATGGGAATTTTTTATTGAAATAAATTTGATAATAGTATTTAGTTCCTGAGCCAGTTAGTGCCCAACCGACTGTCTTATCATGGGTAATTTGATATCCACGTTTTAGATCTGGATTTTCTGGATCTTTAACTCGCCAAGGATGATCGACTTGAATTAGGTTTTTATAAAAATTAAAAACTCTGGCACCAATAGAGATGTCATCAGTGGCAAAGTAACCTCCACTAATTGGAAGTTGCCCTATTTCCCACTCTTTATTATCTTTACTCCACTTTTCTATAATTGCTTGATTCTCTGGACTTTCAACATTGGTAAATTCAGGATAATCTTTCTGAACTTCCTCTTGAAAGTCTCTTTGATTTAAATAATGAAGGTAGCCCATTCGGTCAAAAGCACTATTTTGATATTCTAGAAGTTGGTCAGGTTGTGATTTTAATTTACTAATCGCAGGGTCATCCTTGAAGATTGAATTTCTCGGCACCAATGAAAAAATGGCTAAATACACTAAGGTAGTAACCATAAAGATCGAAAAAAGTGACCGAAGAATTCGTTTGAATATATATTTTTTCATTTGAATCCTCCTATAATAAATGAAAAAGGCTAATTTCTCAGCCTTTTTCATCTAAGATTACATTTTCTTTTGACTATTCAGCCGCTTCTTCAGTTTCTTCAGCTGATTCGTCCATCATTTCTTCTTCAGTTTCTTCAGCTGATTCATCCATCATCTCTTCTTCAGATTCTTCACCTTCTACAGCCTCTTCGCCTTCTGCAGATTCAGAAGCTGACTCGTCACTTTCTTCTTTAGTAGAGCTGCTTGAAAGACTGGATGCATCAAGTTTGTTTGCTGACCAATCATCATAAGCTGCCTGCCATTGTTCTTTAGATACTGGTTCAGATTGAACTTTCATGAATTTGAAACGTTGAGATCCAGTACCGGCAAATGCATATGGTACTGAGAATGGAACTATGTTAGTAACACGTAACTGAGATCCTCCGGCACGGATTGGCAAGGCAATCGCTGCATCAGTTAACCAAGCTTGCGCTTTTGCATACGCATCATAACGAGCATCTAAATCATCAGTAATTGCTGCTGCCGCATTGACTAATTCGGCATATTCGAACAACCCTGAAGCTTCACGTGCTTCTGCATATGGATCTTCTTGTCCTTCTTTAAGGAGTGGATCAAATCCAATTGGCACTAAGAATGTACCGTTTGTTGGTAAATAGATATCTAAGAAAGTAGATGGGTCTAAGTAGTCAGGAATCCATCCAGATTCATTAGTAATATCATAATCTACTTCTGCAGCAACAGTAGCATTAAATGTTGAAGCAAGATATGTATCTTGATTGAGTAACACAGGGTTAATTATAACATTTTCAGCACCTAAGGAATCTTCAATAGAAGCTTTCATAGATTTAGCTAAGTTCACTGATCTTGGAATAGATTCAAGAACTGGTAAATCTAATTGAATAGGCCACTCTACACCTTCTAATTCTGATTTAGCTTGTTCAATAAGTTTAGCAGCTTTTTCAGGGTTATAGAAAGCATCCTGACCATCTTCTAAATTAATACCTTCATATAATTCAGGGTTCATTTCTTCTAAGTGGCGTTCAACAGCTTCACCAAATGACTCGCCATTTACCATAGCAAAGTTCGGAGCAACTAATGTGTTACGGATATCTGTATCAGCAAACTCTTCACCAAAATCTTGAGTCATATAGGTATGCTTATCAAAACCAAACATGATAGCTTGACGGAAAGCTTTATTTAAAACAGCCGCATGTGTATCTTCATGTTGCTTGTCATTTTCTTTGCCGGTCGCTTCATGCTTAATACGGTTTAAGTTAAATTGTAGTAAGAATGATGAACCTGGACGTTGAGCTTGAGTGATATACTCACCAAATTCTTTTTGTACATCTTCATAAATTGGAAGCGTAGGATTTACACCAAATGCTGATGTTGCCCCATCCTTATAGAGTCGATAGAACACTTCTGGGTCGGAGTTATCATTATAGGTATACTGTACTGAATCAATAAATACGTTTTCTAAATCCCAATAAGATTCATTCTTAACATATTCGATTTGGGATTTTGCAGTTAAGTTAGCTAAAACGAATGGTCCGTTATAAAGAATTGAAGCAGGGTCTAATGAACCAAAATCTTCTCCAACAGAATCTAAAAATTCTTGATTGATTGGATATAAAATACCATATGTTGTTTTTGAGTTGAAATATGGCTCTGGTCTTTCAAGTGTATATTCAAGGGTATAATCATCAACCGCTTTAACTCCGACTTCTTCAAAGTCAGTAATCTTACCGTTGATATAATCATTCAAGCCTTTGATTGAGTATTGAACAATTGGTAACATTTCTGACTGAACCTCTACAGCGTGTTTTAAACCAGTTACGAAGTCATGAGCAGTTGTTTCAGCCACTTCGTTACCGTTGTTATCTACCCACATAACTCCTGGACGGATTTTATAAGTATAGACTAAACCATCCTCAGAAACTTCATGGGATTCAGCAGCTGCAGGAATGTAGTTTCCATATCGATCATTTTCATATAAACTTTCAATAAAGTTTGTTCCGTGGTTCGTGTTAATATCACGCATTGAGAATGTATAGTCTAAAGTAGTAGGGTCAGTTAGATAAGTCGTTTTATATTCTGGAACCAAGTCCCCAACTACATCTGATTGCGCTGAAGCTAACATCGGAACTACTGCGGAACCGAGCGTCAAAGCAGTTACAAAAGAAACAACTACTTTTCTTAACGATTTCTTCATTAATTTTCCTCCTTAAAAATGTACAAAGCGACAAACAATAAAGTTTTTCTGAGTATACTTCCCTCACTTTCAAAAACTGTAATTGCTTACATTTTACCAATTAGTGAAAACGCTGTCAAGCCATTTGATTTTAAAGTTTAAGTCTTGCAGCGATTGTAAGTCAGTTTACTTTGTTTTAGTATGAAATAGAAAGAGCAAAACTAGAACGGTTGATTCTTTCTAATCATTCCTAAGAGGGTGTAGAAAATGTTATCGTTTTCTCACTCCTGTCCTTAATATTAAACAATCTTCCAAACAATTTCCATATTAGTTTGATTAGAATTTGATTTGAAAAGCGCTGCATCTTCTAATAATCTCAACTAAGATTAGCGATGGTTAGCGATTAATCAAACTTTACTATCTATATATTCTCACAAAGCAATAAACTAATAACTATAATTATATAATTTATCAAAATTTAGTTAATAATATACCTATTGGGTTATTACCCCTTCTTTAATTGACGGGTGTAGTTTAGTAAAAAGGCTGATACTATACTACCTATTAACCAAGATAGAATATACATGATTGGGTTGCTTACCCCACCTGCTGCTATCGCAAAAACACCTCCATGAGGAACTAAGCTAACACATTCAAAAGCCATTGAAAGTGCACCGGCTAAACCTGCACCTAAGGCTAGACAAGGAATAACGCGTAAAGGGTCAGCCGCTGCAAAAGGTATTGCTCCCTCGGTAATAAAGCTAGCTCCCATGGCATAATTCACATAGGCCGAAGATCTTTCTTGTTTTGACCACACTTTTGGTTTAATCGTAGCGGCTAAGGCAATAGCCATAGGCGGAACCATTCCACCAACCATTACTGCCGCCATAACATCTGAACCCGCCCCTTGAGCTTGAGTGACTAGAGCTGTTCCTGTAACATAAGCAGCCTTATTAATGGGGCCTCCCATATCAATAGACATCATAGCTGCTACTGCAAATCCTAATACAATGCCCCATTCTCTTGGAATTGATTCAATCGCATTCATTAATCCCGTCATCACCGCACCCATCGGACCATTCACTACAAATAGCATTAGCAGACCTATCATTAGAATACCCAGAACTGGGAATATGAAGATTGCCTTCATACCCTCAAGGGTTTTAGGCATCCACTTGAAGGCAATTTGCAGTCCTCTTATAATAGCGCCTGCTAAGAAACCCGCTATCAGAGCGCCAAGAAAACCGGAGGGTACTAGATTTTCAAAAATGCCTTGTGGTGCATAAGCAGCTAAAACACCAGGATTAGCAAAAATCCCACCCATTATTCCAACTATTAGTCCTGGACGATCTGCAATTGATTGACCGATAAATCCAGATAAAATTGGTAGCATCATGGCAAAAGACATTCCACCAATTGTTTTTAGTATTTGAGCAAATACATTATAGTCTGAACTGCTTGGGTCAGCAGAATTTATACCCCAGAAGAAAGAAAGTGCAATCAAAATCCCACCGGCCACAACGAATGGAAGCATATGAGAAACGCCATTCATTAAATGTTTGTAGAATTGACGACCGATTGATTCTTTCTCACCAGAATCTTCTATCTCATTTACCTTTTCTCCCTTAGCGTGAAAGATAGGAGCGTCGAGACGAACGGCCCTATTTATTAATTCATCGGCCTTTTTAATTCCATCTGAAACTTTAGTAATGATAACCGGCTTGCCATCAAATCGATTCATTTCAACCTGTTTATCTGCTGCTACGATAATTGCATCGGCCTTTTTAATATCCCCTTGATTAAGTTTGTTACCGATACCGGCTTGCCCGTTTGTTTCCACTTTAATACTGATCCCAGCTTTTTTAGCTGCTTCTTTTAACTTTTCTTCAGCCATAAAGGTGTGTGCTATCCCTGTTGGACAAGCGGTAACTGCTAAAATATAAGTATCTGATGATTCAGAAATTATATTTTTTTCACTTTTAGCTTGAGCTGTTTCTTTTAAATCTGCTTCTTCAGAAAATAAATCAACCACTTCATGAGCATTCTTAACAGACATCAGTTGATCAATCATTCCTTCTTCCATCAATTTTTTTGACAAGGAAGCAATTGCCTTCAGATGCTCATTTGATGAGTTTTTTGGCATTAAAATCATAAAAATTAAGTGAACATCTTTTTCATCTAAAGCTTGCCAATTAATGCCTGCTTGAGAACGCGCAAAAATAATAATTGGCGTTTTTACCGTTGATGATTGAGCATGCGGCATGGCCACACCGTTACCAACTCCAGTGGTTGAGAGTTGCTCTCTTGCTTGTAGCGATTGAAATAATTCTTTTGGATCCGTTACTCCTCCGACTTGATCGAAATTATTAACAAGACTCTTTAAAGCCTCTGATTTATTACGAACAATTAGATCAAGATCCATCACTTCAATATTTAATAATTCTGACAGCTGCATAACTTTTCCTCCTAAAGTTCTTGTATTTTGATTTTATCCACTAAAGAGTCCATTAACTTTCGCTCAGCTATACCTAAAGAAAAAGCTGTTGCCGCACCAGCAGCCGTTCCCACCTTTAAGGCATTCTTAAACGACTTTGAAGATTGGTATTCAGCCATAAAGCCTGCTAACATCGAATCGCCTGCTCCCACAGAATTAACCAATTTTCCTGGAGCTGACTTGGATCGATAAATTTTACTATCGCTAGTTAACAATATAGCTCCGTCAGCCCCTAGGGATACTAATACATTTTGAGCACCTTGTTGCTGTAAACGTTTGGCATATTTTATGACATCCTTGTCCGTGTGAATAACTGAATTGAAAATATCAGCCAATTCTTGTTGATTGGGTTTAATTAAAAAGGGACGATAGGTTAAGCATGATGTTACTAATTCCCGGTTTGAATCTAATATGAAATTGACCTGGGTTTTTTGGCACAGTTCGCCTATCCTTTCGTAATCTTTCGCTTCCATACCTGGAGCTAAATTCCCTGATAAAAATACGGTATCACCTTTTTTTAATTTTTGCTTTAATTGACTAAAGAACGCCTCATATTGAGGTCTCAATATTTTAGGACCTTTGGCATTTAGTTCTGTTTCTTTCTTACTTTTCAGCTTCACATTGATACGTGTTTGACCATTCACTTCAATAAAATCATGTGCAATCGAATGTTTTTTTAATAAATTGGTTAAATAATTCCCAGTGAACCCACCCATAAATCCCAAGGCGCAAGAAGCTATTCCAAACTCTGACAATAATAGTGAGACATTTAAACCCTTACCTCCAATAAGATAGGTTTCTGAATCTATACGATTTAATGCTCCTTCCTTGAAGTCCCTGGTCTCTATAAAATAATCGAGGGCTGGATTAAAGGTTATAGTGTAATTCATAGACTCCCCCCTTAAAAATATATTAGTTAACGAACAAAATTTTAAAGTTGCTTTAAGTAAGCGTTTCCTGATTAATGTTTACATTATAGAAAAACTTTACCTTTGTTTCAATATTTCATATAAATTTTATTTATAAAGCTAGACAAAAAAGCAACTAGCCTATGCTAGTTGCAAAAAGAATTATTGACAGTGATTCTGACGTAATTGTTGAGCGGCTTTAGACATATTTGTTAATTTGGCTTCGATTATTTCTTCAGGATTTAACGGACGATTGGCAAATGTTGCAAAGCCACAATCCGGATTCAGCCAAATTCTCTCTGGTGGCAAGAACTCTAACGCTTCTTCAGCTAGAGCCATAATTTTTTCAACTGATTCAACCTCATCTGATCGCGGATTAATGACACCTAAGCCTAGTATAATTTTCTCATCTAAAAAGTTATTATAAAATAACTTGGATATTTCACCAGCTCTTGGGGTTGAAAACTCAAGAGCCAACATATCGACAGTTAATTTATTAAAGAAGCTACCTAATTTATCGTACGCTCCCTCTAATAATACACTCTCATCTTTTGTCCAATTTCCTCGACAAACATGGACAGCTGATAAGCAACCTTCCAAACTATTTATTTCATCTAGAACAGGTTGAATAAGAGACTGAGCAAACATTAATTCTTGGTCAACCTTGACCTTTGCAGATAAGGTTCCTCAGTAGAAGGAGGTATCCCCTTGGGCTCTTTGAAAAACTACCTCTGAAAGAATCGGTTCATCAATTTGGATGACGCGCGCCCCATTATCATATAAACGATGAATGGTGTTTTTCAATAATTCAACAACATCTTTACCCAATTGACGTCTACTCGCATAAGCTTGATCACTTACTCCTTCTACCCACATTGATCGGGTTAAAAGGTATGGACTAGGAAGAGTGATTTTATAAGGTTTATTAGTTAAGCTTTTAATTAACTCCTGCTCTTTAGTACATAAATCGGCTTCCAAATCGAGCTTACCGACACAGACTGGACTATTCATTGAGTTATCTGAAGCATCCATCTCTTCTAAGGATTGCACATAATCCTCATTATTTCCAAGCAAGTCATTAATTTCCTCTGTAGAAAAAAGTTCGATACCTTCAACTTTTTCAGCAACATAAGACATAAAATTATCTCTTGAAATTTCTCCACTTACAACTACATCAATGCCCGCACGCTTAAAGAGGTCCATGACCTCTTTAGTTTCGTCATGAACCAGCTGATTGTATTTATCACACTCACCAAAATGTTGACAAGCTTCCTTGGCAGCGAGTAATTGAGGCGACCGTGGCATCGATCCAATTAATGTCGTTGTAAACGGCTTAAAGGTCGTTTCCATTATTTTACCTCACATTCTTTTTTAAGGTTCAATTACTAATTCACTTTCAGTTAAAATATCAACAACTTCACGCATTGTTGTAATTTGACCAACCATAATATACTTTTCTACTTCATAGTACTCAGTGCAAATACCGCATGAAAGAACTTTGGTTCCTTTATCTTCCATTGCTTTCAAATCTTCAATTGAGTCTGAGCCCTTGCAAGCTAACTTAACAGCTTCACCATATAAAAGGATATGCTTTGGCGCTTTATCAGTGTTAGCTAGCGTATTTAAAAAACCTTTCATCAAATTTTCTGTTAGAGGTTTTTCACCTTCACCCATACCAGTACCACGTAGAACGATATCATAAGCTTTTGACATGTGATTAATCTCCTTTTTGTTTATTTATAAACTTAGTATACTCGATAAAATTTTAAATATTAAATTAGATTATTAAATAAATAACCGTCATTTATGAAAAATTTATATATATAATTTTTTTGAACATACTTTCATATAAAAAAGCTATACTAATAGAGAATAACTTTGCAGAAGGAATCTTTATAGGACTGATTATCGTAAAGGTTTAGAAGAAGTGGGTGCCAATACACAATTTTTAACAGAACTTAATCCTGAATACCTTCAACATTATAATCAGCTTGCTGCCATCTTAGCAAAGCCCTCGGCTCCAGATGCAGTTACTAAAGAGTTAATTATTCTTGCTGTTGCTATTAATCAACGCTGTGAGCCATGTATTGCTGTTCATGTTGATCAATACATAAAAGCAGGAGGAAATTACGAGCAATTATCGGATTTAGACAATATTGCTATTCTTATGGATGGTGATCCAGGTATGGCCTTTGCCGGTAAGGTGTTAGATTGCTTCGATCGGTTTTTAAAATATATTAAAAAGCCAGAGGCATTTGCTCTGGCTTTTTAAGCATAATGAAAATTTATTGAAAAATAGTTTGAACCAATACCATATACAAAACTGTTCCTCCCAAAATGGAAAAGACAGTAGAATGTCGCCATTTATGTAAAACGAATACCAAAAAGCAAGATATTATAGCCGCTATCGTTCGCTGAGAAGTATAGGCAATATCTTTAAATGAATAAATCAATAAGATTGTCATAATGGCATAAGGAAAAACTTGCCCCAAATAAATAATCCAAATAGGAGTTTTCCTTTTGAAAATAATAAAGGGAGTAGCTCTAATAGTGATTGTCACAATGACCATAACGACAATCAACATGATAGAATGAAGGTTAGACATAATCTGGTTGGCCTCCTTTAAGTCTATTTTCAATTAGTAGAAAAGCAATGACAACAAGCATTGACGGCAGCATAAAATTATCTGGTCCAAATATTATGAAAAATATAAACCCAACAGTCATCCCTAAAAGAGCAGGCTTGTGATTATTGGTAGCTTCCCACTGATTGAGAACGACGACAAAAAACAATGCTGTTAGAGCAAAATCAATGCCCTCCGTTGAAAAAGGTAAGAGATTTCCTACTAAACTACCCGCTACACTACCAAGAGTCCAATACATATGATTGAGTACTGTGACATAAAGGGAATACTTCTCACGTTCAATTCCTTCAGGTAAGTGGTCTGTACATACCAAAGAAAAAGTTTCATCCGTAAGGCCATGAATTAAATAGAGTTTGCGCCAACCTTTTATCTTTTTGTATCTTTCCAACTGACTAATACCATAAAATAATAAGCGAAAATTAACCATAAAGGTTAAAATAACTGTAGCAAATAAGCCAGTGGATGAAGAAAGAATGACTGGTGCTAAAAACTGGATAGACCCTGAGTAGACAAAAAAGCTCAAGCATAATGCCCAAATCCAACCAAAGCCTTTAGCCTGCATCATAATACCAAAACCTAAGGCTAGCATGAGATAAACGATACCAATTGGCAATGTCTTTTCAAAGGCATATCTCCAATGTTTTTTATCCATTTTCTAACTCCTTTAACTTAATGACGTAAAGTAGCTTTAATACGCTCAGGCTTAAGCAAGATGTTAAGCGCTGAATGAATATTAGGTGCAATAATATCGGCATTACGAATACTAACAGTGGATAGCCCTTCATTTCCTATAACAGCTATTGATAAAGCAGCTACACTCATCATTTCTCCATCGTTATAGCCATTGCCTATACAGGCACAGCTTTTAGAATCTAATTCTTCAAGCAGTAGTTTCTTGGAGATAGCTGCTTTACTCGAAGGAAAGGTAGCCAGTTCAACTGGAAGTTTTTGACACTGTTGTTTAACAGTTCCATAGGTATCAGCAGTGGCGATAAAAATTTTAACATTTTCTGAAAGACTCGAAAGAAGTTCTTCCACTCCTTCAATTAATTTCCCGTCTTCAGCGATGGTGCCGTTAAAATCAATAATCACATTAGATATTTTGATCACTCCATTACCTGGAATTTCGTATTTTATCATCTTTATCTCCTTAAACACATCTTTATTTGAGACTGAAACGCAGAGTGTTTGTAAGCGTTTTCTCGAATGCTTTTAAAAATAAGATTACGTATTAAAAATACTAAAACGCGCTCACTTATAAGTATACTATTATTTAATCAAATATCTCTTAAATTTGAATGAAAAGTCCCTAAGAAAGTTCTCATATACTTTCACTAGACAAATTAAAACGACCTCTATTAAAAATAGAGGTAGATTTAGTTCTCGATACTCATTTAGTGGTTTTCAATTTTTAAATTGAATAAGTTCGCGTTAAAGCGTATTCGACGACTAAATAAAAAGTGAATAAGCTTATTACAATAATAGCTCCCTTTTTAAGTACAATTTTCACTTCAGGATCCGTTCTATAATAACGCGCTCGACTAACTATCCCTTTCTCTATATTATTTAATTTATTCTCTGGCAATTGTTCCATATAATCTAATTTTGAATCAATATCATCTTCACCCTCATAACCATGTATTTTAGACAGCACAGACACGGTTGAATAATCGTTCTCCTTATAAATAATATAAGAATCATATATCGGTTTTACTAGTAAATACGCAAGTGTACTGATTATTATAAAAAAGAATAAAGCTCGAATCTTAAAATTTGAAAAATATTTCATTTTTCTCCTCCTTATTGCTACTCTTTCATATTTTTAAACAGCTATTAGAATAAAAAGCCCGATTTACTTATTATAAACTCAAAAAGTAGATATGGAATTATTAACATTGATATAAGAATCCCACCACGTTTCAAAATAATTTGTTCTTTGGAGACCCCATGAAAATAATGAGCCAAATCAATTTTAGCTTCTTGATCATAGGTGAAATTTTTTGACGGTTGCTTATCAATAAACTCTAGTACAGGATCTGATTCCTCTTCTCCGTCATAACCATAAGCCCTAGCAATTAAAGTAACCGTTTCTAAATTATTTTGTCTCTGTTCGTCCATCTGCTGCAAGTATCGATCCACATTTTGATAGGCAAACAAGAAAATTAAGATTGAGATTAAAGCTATTCTTATTCTTGTGTCTTTTAACAATTTCATAAAAGCGCCTCCGAAGCATTTAATGCTATCCTACCAGTTTTGTAAACGTTTTTCCATTAAAATTTTTCTTTCTTATTATCTTTTAATAAAATCATTTTATTTATTAAATTGTTCTGTCATTATTTATTATTTTTTCTAATAAATTTAAAGCTAAACTTGCTAAATCATTGATACAAATGTATTAATAAAGACTATAAATAATTTTTTAAGATTGTTTTTCAATTTGAATAGCGAGGTAAGCTTACGTAAAATAGGGATGTTGAACAATATTTAATGTTACAAACTTATAAGAGAGGATTATCCAATATGTTAATCGACCTACATATGCATGAGAAGACATTTTCACCCGATAGCTTTATGAAAATTGAGCAGATTGTCGAAAGAGCCAAACTAATCGGACTTGATGCCGTTTGTATTACAGACCACGACTCAATTGGTTTCATGACTTTAGTTGAAGAGGCTCAACAACGTCTCGATTTTCCAATCTTTGTGGGGGTGGAATATCTAACTACTGAAGGCGATGTCTTAGCCTATGGAATTGACGAATTGCCTGAGCCGGGCCTATCAGCTCAAGAATTCATTGATTACGTGAATAAAAAAGGTGGAGCTTGTACAGCCGCTCATCCCTATCGTAATAATAACCGAGGCCTTGGTGACCATATTTATAAAGTTAAAGGCCTTCATGCAGTTGAAGTGTTAAATGGCAATTCAACTTTAGAAGAAAATCAACAAGCCTTTATTACAGCCAAAGAACACGGTCTACAATGTGTTGGTGGAAGTGATTCTCATCATTTTGGCCAAGTAGGCGTTTACGCGACATATTTTCCTAACCAGGTTTCAACTATCCATGAACTTGCTCAAGAATTAAAAAAAGGAAACTGTCAACCAGTTATGGTTAAGGGCCATCAAATTATCGAAACAGTCACTGCATAAGCAGAAAAAGAGCTAGCTCAATGTACTGACCCCCTAAAGTTGGACCATGAAATCCAACTTTAGGGGGTCAGTACATTATGCAGATCTTTTTTTGTTAGTTTTTTTATGTATGGCTGGCATGAAAATTTCTCCTCCTCTGTCTTCAAATTAAACGAAAGCCAAAAAGGCTGGACTTAAAAAGAGGGATAAAATAATTGATACAAAAGTTAGTTTAGAAGCCAAAGCGACATCTAAATCGTATTTAGCCGCTAAAATAGGCGTGGTAGCCCCGGCGGGCATGGTCGCCATCACCACACACATACCTGCTATTTGCTCATCTACTTGCAGAAATTTTAAGCTCAGCAAAACGATTAAGGGTATAAGGAGCATTCTAACACCTACAAACCGTATAACCGCTTTCTCAAAAAGAGCCTCCATTTTAACCGAACCAATAATTGAACCGATGGTAATCATGGATAAAGGAGTAACTGTGCGACTCAAACCATCAAAACTATTCATGATAAAGCTTGGTATAGGAATTTGGCTTAAACCCAGCACCAATCCAAAGATAACTGCCAAAATCATTGGGTTTTTTATAAAAGAAAGAAGCGTCTCTTTAAAACTCTTTTCTTGTTTTACTAATAAAGAAATACCAATTGTATAGGTAAAAATGCGGTGAGGTATTAAATAAACGGCGGCTAAAATAGCGCCTAATTCACCAAATAAGGATGTAACGATGGGTAATCCAGCAAAACCGGCACTGTTACAAAGGGTCGCATAATGTAAAATTTTAGCTTGTTTTTCCGGCAAATCCCGAAAAAAGAAGCCGCCGAAAAGGGTTATCGTTGTATAAATAATAGTAGCAATGATTAAAGTTTGAAAGCTTAGCTCAATAATGTTCCAAGTTATATTAAAAAACGACTTAAAAATAAGTGCGGGAACAAGTATCTCAACAATTAATTTAATTAAAGCTGGACGATTCTGATCCGTAATCATTCTTTTTCTATAGGCTAGCACACCTGCTAAGACATAAACAATTAGAACTAATTGGATGCTCAGCATCTCAAAAAAAGTTGCCATTAATGATCCTCCCTATACCTTTTTATTAACCCCCTCATCTTAACATAGTTGGTTTGCAAACTGAATATCTTTCAAACACTTTCAAGGCATCGATCAATGAAAATATTATTTCTTAAGCTTTGCCATAAAACGCTCGATATTCACAACAATTCTTTGATGAGTTGCTTGACCAATTAATTGTTCTTTATCATAAGCTTCCATATCTAAAGTGAATACTCTTCCTTCTCTGTTACATTTTGTAATAATAATCTCAATTTCGCTCATAGTCGAACTCGCTTTTAAATGTTTGACTTCAAGAAAGATACCTACTGTGGTTTCTAAAGTTGTATCTTCAATATTTTTCTGACAAAGCTCATAAGCTGCATTTTCCATATAAGCAATCATCGAAGGTGTCGATAAGACTTCTAAAGCACCTGATCCAATTTTAGCAGCTGAATGTTCATTCTTTACAGAATATTTTTTGGAAAATTTTGCTTTCATTTTTATCCTCCTAAATTATTTTCAGTAAAATTATAGCATACAGATAGGGCTAGTTGTTTTTCCTAAAGAATTAATAGAGGATTCCTGTATTATATTTGCATCCAGCCTCATTTATGGTAATCTTTTAAAGATTCTATTTTTACAAAAATAAGCGAAAGGAGTCCTAAACTATGCCACAAAACTTCTGGCAAAACTTACCCAAACCCTTTTTTGTTTTAGCCCCTATGGAAGATGTAACCGATGTTGCTTTCCGACATGTTATTGCTAAAGCTGGAAGACCTGATGTTTTCTTCACTGAATTTACTAATTCTGAATCCTACTGCCATCCTCTAGGCAAAGAATCCGTACGAGGTCGTTTAATCAAAACTGAAGATGAACAACCCATAGTAGCCCATATATGGGGTGACCGGCCTGAATTCTTTGAACAAATGGCGCATGGAATGGAAGAAGAAGGCTTCGCAGGTGTCGATATTAATATGGGCTGTCCAGCACCTAACGTCTTTAAACATGGTCGTGGGTCTGGTTTAATTTTAAGACCACAACTAGCTGCTCAATTAATCCAAGCCAGTAAAAAAGCAAACCTTCCTATTTCAGTCAAAACGCGTTTAGGCCATCATCAAGTGGAAGAATATAAAGAATGGCTGAAGCATTTATTTGAACAAGGTATTGCCAACCTCTCCATACACTTAAGAACAAAAACAGAAATGTCTAAAGTGCCCGCTCATTGGGAACTAATTGGGGAGATTAAAAATTTGCGTGACCAATACGCCCCACATACCCTCTTAACTGTAAATGGAGATATTGCTGATCGGCAACAAGGAATGGAGTTATACAATACTTATGAGATGGACGGTATTATGATTGGCCGCGGTGTTTTTCAAAATCCATTTGCTTTTGAAAAAGAACCTCGTCATCATTCTGCTAAAGAATTGATTGATCTTTTTCGCTATCATTTGGATCTCTTTGATTATTACGATCTCCACCCTTTCCCTGCTTTAAGAAGGTCTTTTAAAATCTATTTAAGAGAATTCAAAGGAGCACACGAATTAAGAGTCCAACTAATGGAAGCAGAGGATTCCATCCAAGCGCGTGAAATACTCATTGCTTTTGAAAAACAACACTTATTATAGAAAACACCTAACTAACAGCTTTTTATAGTTATAAACAGCTTATCATTCCAAACCGACATTAAAAATGTTAAACTAAACTCAAAGGAAGGTGGCTTATATGTCAAAAAAAAAATGGATAGTAATCGCTTTTGCACTTGTTTTAATTGTCGCTTCTAGCTTATCGAAAGTTTATAATGAACCCGCTGATATTACCTACAGTGAAAAATGGGCGAATGAAAGACTAAACTCCTTGCTAGGCATTGGACAAGATTATATAGAAGAAATTCGAGAAGATGGCTCTGTAGATCAACGTATTCTAGTTATCCCTATTGAAGGAGTGATTGGAATAGCGTCTCCTACTTATGATCAGCAACTTATTATGGATACCATCGAACAGATTCGAACGGATGAATCTATTAAGGCTGTTTTATTCGAATTAAATACTCCAGGTGGAGGAGTATACGAAACCCGTGAAGCTTATGACTTATTTAAGGAAGTGATTGCCGAAAGAAAGATTCCTGTTTATGCTTCTATGGGGCAAGTAGCCGCATCAGGTGGCTTCTATTATGCCATGTTAGCCGATAAAGTTTATGCTACTCCTGAAACAATCACTGGCTCAATTGGAGTAATTATGTCTGGTTACAATATGAGAGAGCTTTATGACAAAATAGGTGTTGAACCCTATGTTTTTAAATCTGGAAAAATGAAGGATTTAGGCTCGAGTGCACGTAAAATGACTAAGGAAGAAGAGGAAGTATTCCAAGAATATATTGTTGAAGCCTTTGATCGTTTCGTTCAAGTGGTTGTCGATGGTCGTGATATGTCAGAAGAACGGGTGCGTGAGCTAGCAGATGGTCGTATTTATACCGCCAAGCAAGCTAAAGAAAACGGCTTGGTTGATGATATTCTATACTATCGTCAAGTAATCGATCTTATTCGCGAAGAAAATGACTTAGCAAATGCTCAAGTTTTTGAAAAAGCAGCCCCTCAAGACCAATTTGCCTCATTCTTCCCTACATTTATGAAATCAGAAGATAATTATGCAAAACAATTTGATCAAGTTCTTAACCGTGTAAAAGAAGAAGTTCTTCCTCAGATTGAGTACCGCTGGGAAGGTGGTAAGTAATATGACATCAGTTAAATTAGATAAAGAAGAACTTAAGACGCTTTTAAATCATTCAAAAGAAGAAAAAAAAGATTCAACTAAAGTTATTGAAGAAGTTCCCCAAGATAGTACAGTCATTATTGAAGAGCAAACGGACCACTCTAAGGACAACAATATAACAAAAAATAACTCGTCTTCTTTAAATTCTAGTCAAGCAAATCATTCCGGACTCAATCCATTCAGCAATCATGCAGCAAGAGAGGAAGCTTTCAAAGAGACTAAGCAGTCTGACATTGATCCTATTCAAATGAAAATTGCTGACCAACAACTGAGAGAAAATGGCTACGACTATCTTCCTAAGGAGGTTTATGCTGGGTTCTGGCTTCGTTTAGCAGCTTATATGGTAGATTACCTATTCATTCTTCTCCTGACTAACCTTATAACGAACATTGTAGGAGAAATGAATAAAGACTTATTGTGGGGTGTTTTACCTATGTTCTTTAACTTAGCTGTATTTTGCCTTTACTTTTTCCTAATGACTTTCGGTCTGAATGGCCAAACACCCGGAAAAATTTTATTTAATTTAAGAGTTGTGCCGATTAATACCCAATCGAATAAATTAAATATATCCACTTTATTAATGCGTGAATTTTTTGGTCGTGTTATTTTCTACTATGTACCATTTATTGCCGTCATCCTTATCTTCACAAGCAAACATCAGCACCCATTAGATATGCTGACTGATACGACAGTGATTAATGAACGTTATCTAACTGCCTTTGCTAAGTGGAAACTCGTTTAAAACAAATAAAAATCACTACGCTATCTTTAGCGTAGTGATTTTTTATGTTAACGAATTTCTACATTCTCTGCCTTTTCTAAAGCTTTAATCACTTGATCCATTGCCTTTGTCACTTCTTCATCTTTTAAAGTTTTATCTGGATTTTGGAAAGTTAAGTGATAAGCTAAAGATTGTTTATCTGCTGCTATATTCTCGCCAGTATATCGGTCGAATAATTCGACATTTTTCAAATTATCTCCAGCATTTTCATAGATTAAATCTACCAAGCTTTGGTGACTGGTTGATCGATCTACTAAAAGAGCGATATCACGAGAAGTTGATGGATATTTTGCTAAAGGGGTCTGTAGCAATAAGTCTCTGTTAAATCCTACTAAAGCCTCAAAATCTAATTCCGCAAAGAAAGTCTCCTTATCTAAGTCAAACTCTTGCGATAATTGGGGATGTAATTGCCCAATAAAACCAATTTTTTGACCGTCTAATAAGATATTGGCTGTTTGTCCTGGATGCATAAAGTCTAAATTTTCCATACGTTCAAATGATAAATGATTTCCTAAACGTAATTGGTCCATAATTTGTTCAACGATACCTTTGAGATCGTAAAAATCATAATTTTGACTTGCACTTTCCCAATTGGATGGACTCTTTTCACCAGAAACAAAGAAGCTAAGCATTTCTTTTTCTTCAGGTTGACGGTTCCTTTCAGTCGCTAAGAAAACTTTGCCCATTTCATAGAAAGCTATGGTCTTATTGTGACGGGCTTTATTGTAGCGAGCAATCTCCAAGAAAGACGGTAACATTGATTGTCTTAAGAGTGATCTTTCCTCAGACATTGGTAAAAGTAATGAAACATAGCGATCTTTATTTGCATTTAATTTTGCAAACTCAGGTGAGATTAGAACATAAGACACTGTTTCATTTAAGCCTAACCCTTCAGCTAAAGAGCGTGTTGCTCTTTTTAATTTTTGTCGGCTATCTAATTGGGCGGGACGATTAGGAACCGCAGGTAGAGTAACAGGAATTTGATCATAGCCATAAATACGAGCCACTTCTTCTAAAATATCAGCTGGAATAGTAATATCCCAACGACGTGGGGGAATCGATACTCTCATCTGGTCATTTTCAAAAGCGACTCCAAAACCTAAGCGGTCAAAAATGGCTTGAAGCTGCGATTGATTCACTTGAATGCCTAATTTTTCTTCAATCATTTGCATAGGCAGTTCTACCACTTGATCATGCACATCATCGGCTTTTACTTCTAAGACTCCCTTTTCGATTTTACCCTGTGTTAATTGCGCCATCAAAATAGCAGCTTGGTCCCCTGCTTCTGAAAGAGTTGCTGGATTAATTCCTTTTTCAAAGCGGGCAGATGATTCTGATCTTAAGCCAAGACGTCGAGAAGTTGAACGAATGGCCTGAGGGTTAAAAACAGCTGTTTCTAATAAGACATTTTGCGTCTTTTCGGTTACATGGCTATCTAGCCCACCCATGACACCTGCTAGAGCAATTGGTTGATCGTCAGAAGTAATCACTATATCTTTTTCTGTTAGATTTCTTTCGATTTCGTCTAAAGTCGTAAGCTTTTCATTTTCTTTGGCATAGCGCACACCAATCTTTTTGCCTGGTAATTGATCCAAATCAAAAGCATGCATAGGTTGACCATATAGCATCAAATAGTAATTGGTCACATCCACTAGGTTATTAATAGGACGAATATTAGCTTTCATCAAACGGCTTTGCATTTGAATCGGGCTTGGCTTTACTTGAATGCTTTTCAACACTCTTAACTGATAGTGACTACTTAAATCATGTTCTGTCATATCCAATTCTAAATTTTGTAATTCATCAATTGAAACTAATTGACTTTCACTGATTTTTAAAGCTTCAAAATGTGGAGTCTGAGAAACAATCGCTCCCACCTCGTGAGCTACTCCACGCATCGATAAAGCATCTGCACGATTAGGTGTAATGGATAATTCTAAAATCGGATCATCAAGCTCCATGTATTCAACGATATTTTGACCGATTGGAGCATCCTCTGCTAAAAGATATATGCCATCCACAAATTCCTTCGGTACCACCTTATCAGCAAATCCCAACTCTTGTAATGAACATAGCATTCCTTGAGAAACTTGACCTCTAAGTTTTGACTCTTTGATTCTAAAATCTCCAGGTAAAATACAGCCTTCTAAAGCAGTGATTACTTTAGCACCTTGCTTAACATTAGACGCACCACATACGATTTGCTTTTTGCCGTAATCTGCTACATTGACTTGAGCAATTTTTAAATGATCGGAATCAGGATGGTCCTCTAATTCTTCAACTAATCCAACTACTAGAGGACCTTGAATAGAATCGGCCAGATTTTCGACTCCTTCAATTTCAATACCCGTTCGAGACATTTTCTCTGCTAATTCCTCGGCAGGCATTTTATTTAAATCTAATAATTCATTTAACCAATTATATGAAACATACATTAGTTTTGACCTCCTTTGAATTGT
Source organism: Facklamia sp. P12955 (assembly GCF_050409565.1). Lineage (NCBI taxonomy): Bacteria > Bacillati > Bacillota > Bacilli > Lactobacillales > Aerococcaceae > Facklamia > Facklamia sp. P12955. Next base: position 63,804 of record NZ_JBNUPF010000004.1, on the reverse strand, counting down.
GTCAAGAAGCGTAAATCATTTTGGTAAAAATGACGGATGTCATCAACGTTATGCTTTAACATGGCTACACGGTCAATTCCCACACCAAATGCAAAGCCGCTATATTTATTTGAATCAATGCCTGACATTTCTAGTACATTTGGATGAACGAGTCCTGCTCCTAAGACTTCAATCCATCCGGTACCTTTACAAATACCACAACCTTGCCCTCCGCATTTGAAACAGGACACATCCACTTCAACAGAAGGCTCTGTGAATGAGAAGAAGGAAGGTCTTAATCGAATCTCACGTTCTTCGCCAAAGAAGGCTTTAGCAAATTGTAAGAGCGTTCCTTTCAGATCTGCCATAGTAATCTTTTCAGCAACTACTAAGCCTTCCATTTGATGAAACTGATGAGAATGAGTCGCATCATCATTATCTCTTCTAAAAACCTTCCCGGGTGAAACCATCTTTAAAGGGCCATCTTTTTCAAAGTCATGCTTTTCCATTGTCCGAGCTTGCACAGGCGAAGTGTGTGTTCTTAATAAAACTTCTTCAGAGATATAAAAGGTATCTTGCATATCCCGAGCAGGATGATTTTTAGGCAAATTCATTTTTTCAAAGTTATAAGAGTCTAACTCTACTTCTGGTCCTTCAATAATTTGATAACCCATCCCTAAGAAAAGATCTTCTAATTCTTCACGCGTTTGAGTTAATAAGTGGCGACTACCAAAGTTCTGCCGTCTTCCAGGCAAGCTAATATCGATTGTTTCACTAGCCAGTTGAGCAGCTAATTCTTTCTGCTTTACTTGCTCTTGTTTTTTCTCAATATGGTCATTAAACGATTGATGGAATTGATTAATTAGCTGACCTAAAATCGGCTTTTCATCTTTTTCTAAATCTTTCATTTGTTTTGAAATTTGCGTCAATTCACCTTTTTTACCGGTATATTTCACGCGAATATCCTGAATCATTTTACTTGATTCCGCTTGCTTGATTTCTTCAATTGCCTTTGCAACTAAACCATCGACTTGTTCTTTAATGACTTGTAATTTATCATTCATCATAATCCTCCTAGCAATTAGCACTTTAATATTCCATCCAACAAAAATAGCCCGTCCCTAAAAGGGACGCGCTACCGTGGTACCACCCTTATTCTTGAAAAATTTCAAGCACTCAAATCATTGTTAACCCCAATGAAGGTATCTTTTTCTAGTTTCAAACTATTTAAGGATCGACTCCTAGGATGAAAATAATTGAAAAGTGACATCATCTGCTCTCAGTCGGTGACAAATTTCCCTGTTTATGTACCTTTCAATTAGGTCCTAATCATAGTCTTTAGTTATCTTTATCAAGTATAGCCTGTAAATAGTTTTTCGTCAATCTTGCTCTTTAGTGAAAAGTCATTTCACCCTCACTATTCGCTAAATCCAATGGTCTGCTCTTTCTTATATAGAGAGGCTTTTAGCCACCTTTTTAAACCTTCTACTAATTCGCATACAGCTGATTGCTTATCCATTAAAGTCACAATTAATGACTCGCCATAGCGTGGGATATCTAAAGTAGCGCCACACATATGTTTTAAAATTATATCTTTTTCTTTGTCTGATAAATCAGTGATTTCTAATGCATTCTTTAAAGCGATACGTGGATGCTCATAATTATGGCCTTTTCCGCCTACGCAATCCTTTGAGCAAGAATCGTAGAAAAACAAATCGTGCAGAAGGGCTGCTCTGGCTGTAGCGATCGCATCGAGCTTAAAACGTTTAGCCCAAAGGTATGAACGATAAGACACTGAAATAGAATGTGCTAAACGATTGGTATATTTATGATGGACAAATTTTTCTAGAGATTGAACTTTTTCATTCTCCATCAAATCTTTAACAATTGCCACATATTCTTGGTTATCTTGCCAAGCTATTGCCATTTATCCACGTCCCTTCTTTAATCTAACTCTAGTATACTCCGCAAATATGAAATTTATGTAAATTCTATGTAAAAGTTTAATAAAGCTAATATTTATTAACTAATTCGACCATTGTTTCCAGGCAAACATTAAAATACCTGCTGCTATAGATACATTAAGGGATTCTGCTTTTCCTGGCATAGGTATAAAGACTGATTTATCTGCTTTTTCCATCCAAAAAGGCCCAACACCTTGCCCTTCATTGCCCAAAACCAAGACACAGTGGTTAGCGATTAATTTACGATAATCTTCAGCTTCTTGATTGACGGCTGTACAGTAAAGAGGAAGTTCACTCGCTTGAATGGCTTTAAATATTTGAGCGTTTGAAGCTTCATAGATAGGCAAGTGCCATAAAGATCCTTGACTCGCTCTTATGACTTTATCATTGTAGAGGTCTACACAACCTTCAGCTAAGAATACACCATCAAAACCTGCTGCATCAGCGGTTCGAATCATGGTTCCTAAATTGCCCGGGTCTTGTACCCCGTCACATAAAAGATAGTGGCTACCATTTATATTTTCTTTAGCTAAATTACTTTCTTTTTTCTTAATGACAGCCATCACTCCTTGGGTATGTTGAGTGAGTGCGACTGTCTTCATCACTTCTTCACTTAAAATCAACACTTCGATTTGAGCTTGTTTGATTTGTTCAATAGTCTGTATATGATTTTCATGATAACTTGGCGTCATTAAAACTACTTCAATGGCTGCTTGATAAGTGATGGCTTCTTCAATAAGATGTTCACCCTCGATTAAATAAGTTTCTGTCTTTTTGCGATTCTTAGCTAAATGCAATTTGCGGTAGTCTTTTATTCTTTGATTTTGCTTTGATTGAATAATTTCCATAATATTTCACCTTTTTTCTTCATGAATTGAAGGTTACTTGAATATATAAAAAAAAGCAAACTTTCTAGCAAATTGGCTAGAAAGTTTGCTTAAATGGTCAATTAGCGTGTTAAGCGATAGATAGATTCTGCATAAATAGCAGTAGCTCTTAATAAGTCATCCATCGCAAGGAACTCATTGGCTTGATGCATAGTATCAATTGAATCTGGGAATAAGACACCAAATGAAACTCCACGCTCCATTAAGCGGCCATAAGTTCCTCCACCAATTGTTTTTTCATAAACTTCATTGCCAGTTTGTTTAGCATATACATCCAGTAAAGTTTTAACCATTGGATCTTCTGGTGAAAGATAATGAGGGTCTTTATTACCATTCATTTCCACTTTCACTGCTAAGTTAGCAACATTTTTGATAATAGCTGATTGAATTTGATCTTTGTCGGTTCCTTTAGGGTATCTAAAGTTAGCATCTACTAATCCACCTTCAGCATCATCAAAATTGATAATACCAATATTCATAGACAAGGCTCCCATAATATCATCGACTATAGCGACACCGATTTTTTCACCTTCAAAATCAAGGTGTAACTTATCGCCTACTAGAGTTAAGAAGTCATTGGCTTCTTTTTTATCAAATGTATACTTACTTAAGAAAGCAGCTAAGTAAGTTCCCGCATTATGGCCTTTTTCTGGAGTAGATCCGTGAGCCGCCTTACCTGTTAGTTCAAAACGTAATTGACCAGACGCTTGGGAAACTTTACCTGATACAGGTTGATCTTCTAAAAAGGCTTGGAAATCAGCTTTTATTTGGTCTGCTTGATCAGTTTTTACACTCGCATAAGCTTCTTGAGGAACCATATTTGCACGAAGACCTGCATGGAAATCAAGCAATTTATGATTAGCTTCCACTGTTTGCTTAGCATCAAATTTAAATTGAGCAGAAACATTTCCTTTTTCACCGTTGATAATCGGGAATTGCGCATCTGGTGAAAAACCATAGTCTGGCATTTTTTCAACTTTAGCATAATGATCCATACACATCCAGCCAGATTCTTCATCTGTTCCAACAATCAGATGAATCTTTTGATTAAACTCTGCGCCTAATTCACGTAATAATTTAATGGCAAAGTAAGCACCAATTGTTGGTCCTTTATCATCAGAAGAACCACGCGCATAAATGCGTCCATCTTTGATTACTGGCTCATAAGGGTCAGTGTCCCAACCAGTTCCTTCAGGAACAACATCCAGGTGACCTAAAATACCTAAGGTTTGATCGCCTTCTCCAATTTCAACACGGCCCACCAAAGGCCCAAATTGCTTCGTTTCAAAACCATCTTCTTGGGCCATTTTTAAGAATTCTTCTAAAGCTTTTTTAGGTCCAGGTCCAACAGGAGCCTCTGCTGTTGCTAAATCATCTTCACGAACTGAACGAATGCGAATCATCCGAAAAAGATCTTCTAATAAGTCTTCTTGACGTTTAGTGACTTCATCTAACCAATTAATATTGTCTAAATTTTCCATCTTTCTACCTCCATAAAATATAGAATTTCAAAATCATTCTGACTTTAATAAACTATTGCCATCAAATGAATCCGTTCCCATTATATCATATAAACTTATCCAACCCTATATCTCTACTTTAAATTTAAGTCTTTTTTTTAATAAGACTTTTTCTCTGAGAATAGCATTTTTACTATTCATAACCCAATGGCTTTAGAGCTTCTATTTCAGCTTGAGTTAATTGACGATAATCTCCAAGAGCTAAGTCATCTTCAAGCTGGAGAGGTCCCATTGATAAACGGTGAAGTTGAAGAACTTCCATCTGACAAGCTTGAAACATTCTTTTTACTTGGTGAAATTTACCCTCACTAATGGAAACGCGAATTTTAGATAGACTCTTTTCAAAATCTACTTCATCAATCCATAATTGAGCGGGTTTACTTATAAATTCTCCTAAATCCAAGCCTGCTTTAAACGCTGCTACCGTTTCTTTCGTAACATTTCCTTCAATTAAAGCTTGATAGGTTTTATAAACTTGTTTTTTTGGAGAAGTTAACTGATGAGCCATTTGACCATTATTGGTAATTAATAAGAGACCAGTGGTGTCAATATCTAGTCTCCCTACCGGAAAGAGATCAAAACGATAATCATCCGGATGTAGACAATCGATAACCGTATCATGGTGTCCGTCTTCAGTGGCAGAGATAACGCCTTGCGGTTTATTCAAGAGCCAATAGATGAACTTGTGGTAAATAATTTGTTGTCCATCAACTTCTATCAAGTCCTTGTTTTCGTCTACTTGAAAGTTTGCTTTTATAATTTGTTCACCATTGACTCGAACACTTCCTGTTGAAATTAAAGACTTGACTTCTTTTCTAGAGCCGAAATTCATATGACTTAATAATTTATCTAATCTCATCGGTGGATACTCAATTTCTTTTGTAAATCCGCACGGTAATCACCGATAATAATCGGCAACATACCGAATAGGGCCATAGTCCCACTATAGATAAGAATGGCAATCAAAACGACTATAATGATTTGAACTAAAGTTAAGCCTCGTCCTACTGGATCCATCATCAGATTGATTAAACGATTCCAACCGTAAGTACCAATTGCCATAATGGTTGTCGCAATCACAATGCGCACAATATCACCTACAAAATAACGATCACGAATTTTGATTACACGCCAAATCTTCATCCACATTAAAACAGCAGCCACAGCAAAGCCAAAGAAGGTCGCCAGTAAAGCACCGTGAGCTTGGAATAACGCTACCATTGGAAATTGTAGAACAAGCTTAATTGCTAAACCTACCAGTAAATAAGTGATTGCAAACCGACGATAATCCATTGATTGAAGAATGGTTGCAAAAACAGTATATGCTCCTAATACAATAGCTGTAAATGATCCTGTCGTTAATAAACCCGGTCCTGCAGAAATACCTGCTGGATAGAAGAAAGGATAGACATTGTCAGCTATAATCGCCATTCCGATTGAGGCTGGCAGCATGATAAAGGTGAATAAAAGAACAATATTTTTGATTAATTCACTGGTTTTATTAATATTTCCTTCAGCGTACTTACTTGAAACAGCTGGGATTGATGAAGCCGCAATAGCTACAGCAAATGATACAATAATCATCACTAATTTATTAACATCTAAGCTCATCGCTCCAAATAATTCAGCAATTTCTGAATTTAATAACACACTGGTACGAACAAGGATTTGTTTAAAGGTATAGGTATCAATATTTTGTGCAAAAATTATACCTGAGCCAAGCAAGATGAAAGGAATCGAATCACGTAGCATAATTTTTAGGCTATCCATGAAATCGATATCCATCTTATTTAAGGATGTCTCTTTAATACTTTTCATTTTTCGATTATGAATAATATAAGCACCAACCAAGAAGAGCAAGGCAATTAAGGCTCCAACAAAGGCTGCAAAAGTTGAATGAGCAACCGCGTCTGTAATCGATCCCTCGTAAACCATCATAATCAGGTAAGTAGCACCTAAGATATAAAGAACTCGCATAATTTGTTCCAGAACCTCAGAAAGGGCTAGCGGTATCATTTGACTATAACCTTGGAAATATCCTTTAAATAGGCTTAAAGTAGGTAAAATCAAGAGAGCCGGTGCTAATGAACGAACGACAATGATTGCCGCTTCTTGGTTATCTGTTGGTGAATTAGCTACTAATACAGGTGCGATTAAATAAAAGATTGCAGCAATTAAGATACCTGAGAAGGCCATAATTCCCAGTGAATATTTAAAGAGCTTGTCGACCACTTTAAATTCTTTCTTAGTGCTGTAAAAGGCTATCTGCTTAGCAACCGCCGCAGGAAAACCAGCTACTGCAATTGATAAGAAAAATACGTATGGATTATATCCAACAGCATAAAGAGAGTTTGCTTGAGAATATTCTGCCCCTAGCCAAGCTGCCCATGGAATAATATATAAAGCCCCAATAATTCGGGATAGTATTTGTCCCATTGACAACCAAGCAGCACCAGCAACAAATTTAGATTTATCTTCAGAATGGCCTTGTTCACTCAGTTCTTGCTGAGCTTTTTCTGCTTCAAAAAGATTAGCATCTAAGGTGTCTTCAAGAAGGACATCCGTTAAAATTGGCGCTTCGTAATAAGAAGTTTTTTGCGAAATTTCTTCTGCAATGGACTCTTCTTCAGATAAATTATCCCTATCCTTGGGTTTTTCTTCTTCATTTATTGACTCTTGGTCATCATTATTAATGATTGCAGCTTGTTCATTTTCATCAGACGATTCCTGTTCAAGAATCGCATCTAAAGGCGCTTGTTTTTCAGTTGGTGTCTCTTTTTCTCCTTCAACTTCACTGTCTTTATCATCATGATTTTGAACCGTTTGTAGCATTTGACTGGTTGACTGCTTGGTTTTCTCTAACAGCTTTGTAGAATTAGCTGCAATTTTAGCCCAGGCATTGCGTGAATTGACTTTAACCTTATCTAATAAATTAGATCCTTTTTTAGGAGTTATTTGCTCTTGTTTATAATGATCTTCAGGCAAGATGTCCCATGCTAAAGCTTCTATTTCTTCATCATTATACATTTGAGTTTGCGATGACTTTTGCGATTCTAAATCTTTTTCATCAGAAGAACTTTCATTGGTCTTGGAATTGAAATTGACTTTAGAAAAAGCAGGTTCGACAGAGGAAGAATTCTGCTCTTCTTGAGATTGACGATTGTTACTATCTTGAGTCTTTTCTTGCGATAAAGATTGTGACTCAAACTCCTTATCTTCCCTCCCTTCGTCTATATTTTCAGCTGGTGAACTTTCTGCCGATTCCCCATCAGTCAATGCTTCCTCAAGAGAATTTGAACTACTCTTTAAACTTGAATTAGGAGTTTGAGAGAGACTTTCAGTTTCAGCTTGACTATTATCCTCAATATCTTCAGCTGGATGGCTATTATTAATTACGTCCAATTCGTTAAGAGACTCTTGTTCTAGACTAACTGCTTCCTCACTCGCTAAAGAATTATCAATCAATGCTTCGTCTGAATCATAGGATTCAACTTCAAAAGTATTGGTGTTGAGAGACTCATGCACAACTTCTTCATCTTCTCGTTCTTCAGAAGTAAGGGGTTCAAATTCATCACGCGTTGAAAAAACTATCTGGAAAACTCTTTGAAAGAATCCAGGTCTAACATTAGCAGCCCGCTTGTTTCGATGCTCTTTTCTTAGGCTTTCCTCAATCGATCGATACTGGAAGGGGTTCTCATTTTCATTTCCATGACCATCTTGTTTTTCAAAATCATGACGAGTAAAAAGATCTGGTTCTATTTCTAATTCCAGTGTTTCCTTAAGATGATTAGCTGGATCTTTCATAATTTCAACTTTTTGAGTTAACTGTGAGAATTCCCTTTCTTTATCAGTATCCTCAATTGAACTTAGAGAACTAACTTCAATTTGATTGTCTGCGATTTCTTCCTCGGCTTCAATTACTTCCTCTGAGTTATCTTCAAATTGCTCAAGTAATTCTCCTGCTTGTTCTTCAGTAGGTTGATTGTTAATGGCTGACTCTTTTTCATTTTCTGTCAATTGATGATCTACTAAATTTTCGATCGGTTGATTTGTATTAGGATCAGCTTTTATCTCTCGGTCAAAATAATCTGAATCCATTGGCCGAGGATTAGGATGTCTCAGTTTTTCGAGATCTTCTTCTGTAAATTCTAGTGTATCAAAACGGTCGTAATCATTTTTAAATCCCTGATTTTTATCATCAAATTGATTATCAGACACTTACTACACCCCTTTTATTGATATTTCGTCTCTAATATAACATGTATCTATATCAAGAACGATTTCTTAGCACTTTAACTAGTTAGCCACTATGTTAACCAAACGGTTAGGAATAGCAATGATTTTACGAACTGTTTTACCATCCAACTCTTTTTTTATGCTTGCTTCTGCAAGAGCTAACTCTTCCATAGCCTCTTTTTCTAAATCCAAAGCTATATCGAGTTTTGCTTTAACTTTACCGTTAATTTGGATGACAATTTCAACAACTTCATCTTTAATGAGTGACTCATCATATTCTGGCCAGCTTGCTTCTGATAATGATTCAGAGTGCCCTAATTTTTGCCACAACTCTTCCATTAAGTGCGGTGCAATTGGAGCTAACAACTGAACAAAGCCTTTGGCATATTTCTTAGGCAATACATCGACGCTTCTAGCTTCATTTAAGAAAATCATTAGTTGAGAAATAGCTGTATTAAAATGTAACTGCTCAAAATCTTCTGTCACTTTTTTGACTGTTTGATGGTAAATCTTAGTCAATTGATCATCTTCAGACTCTTGAATAGCTGAACTTATTTGACCCGTCGTTTCCTCAATAAATAAACGCCATACGCGATCCAAGAAACGTCTTGAACCTTCCAAGCCATTTTCTGACCAAGCGATCGATGCGTCTAAGGGGCCCATGAACATTTCATATACTCTCAATGTATCTGCGCCATATTCATTAACTACATCGTCTGGATTAACCACATTTCCCTTCGATTTAGACATTTTTTCATTGTTTTCACCCAAAATCATTCCTTGATTGTAGAGTTTTTGGAAAGGTTCTTTAGTAGGAACGACCCCCAAATCATAAAGAAACTTATGCCAAAAACGGGCATAAAGAAGATGTAAAACAGCATGTTCCGCTCCACCTATATAGAGATCGACATTTTGCCATTTGTTTAATGCCTTTTCAGAAGCAATCGCTTCAGTATTATTTGGATCCATGTAACGTAAAAAATACCAGGAAGAACCTGCCCATTGTGGCATAGTATTTGTTTCTCTTCGGCCCTTCATGCCTGTTTTGGGATCTTCAACTTCCAGCCAATCTTTAACATTGGCTAATGGAGATTCGCCTGTTCCAGAAGGTTTAATGCGGTCTGTCTTAGGTAAAAGTAAAGGTAGTTCTTCTTCAGCAATCGCTGTGCTTGTACCATCTTCCCAATGTATAACTGGAATAGGCTCTCCCCAATATCTTTGTCTAGAGAAGACCCAGTCTCTTAAGCGGAAGTTAACTTTTCTTTGTCCTTTAGCATTAGCTTCTAACCACTCAATCATTTTTTGATTGGCTGCTTCTATGTTCAAACCATCTAAAAATTCAGAATTAATATGCATTCCATCTTCTACATATGCCTCATTTTGAATTCCTTCTTCGGATTTAATCACTTCATATCTTGGTAAATCATATTTTTGTGAGAACTCATAGTCTCTTTGATCATGAGCTGGGACCGCCATGACCGCACCTGTTCCATAAGAAGCCAATACATAGTCTGCAATCCAAATAGGTATCTCTTTAGCTGTTACAGGATGGATGGCGTATGAGCCAGTGAATACACCCGTTTTATCTTTAGCAAGTTCAGTACGGTCTAAATCCGTTTTAATCGAAGCAGCAGCAATATAGCTTTCTATTTCTGTCTTTTGTTCTGGACTCGTTAAGTCTTTAACGAGCTCGTGCTCTGGTGCTAAAACGATATAAGACAAACCAAACAAAGTGTCTGGACGGGTAGTATAAGTTGTAATGATTGAAGGACTATCTTTTACTTCAAAATCAATTAAAGCTCCCTCAGAGCGGCCTATCCAATTGCGTTGCATCTCTTTAACTGAATCCGGCCAATCCAAATCTTCTAAATCATCAAGTAAACGCTGGGCATAGGCTGTAATTTTTAATACCCATTGCTTCATTGGACGACGGACTACAGGGTAACCGCCACGTTCTGACACACCATCTACAATTTCTTCGTTAGCTAATACTGTTCCTAAAGCTTCACACCAATTAACGGTAACATCCGCTTGATAAGCCAATCCTTTTTCATAAAGTTTGGTAAAAATCCATTGAGTCCATTTGTAATAGGATGGATCGGTAGTAGCAAATTCTCGCTCCCAGTCATAAGAGAAGCCTAGAGATTTGATTTGACGTTTAAAGTTGGCGATGTTTTTTGCTGTAAAATCTGCTGGATCGTTACCAGTATCTAAGGCATATTGTTCAGCTGGTAAACCAAAAGCATCCCACCCCATTGGATGAAGAACATCATAACCTTGTGCTCTTTTCATTCTGGCCATAATATCAGTAGCAGTGTAACCTTCTGGATGACCTACGTGTAGTCCTTGACCTGAAGGGTATGGAAACATGTCTAATACATAATATTTTTCTCGGTCTGCTCTATCCTTAGTTTTAAAAGTTTCATTTTTATCCCAATAATCTTGCCACTTTTTCTCAATTACTCGATGCTGATATGTCATATTCTTTTCCTCCAATTATCTAATCTTTTATACAAAAAAGCCCTATGAAATCATCTCAAAGACAACTTCATAGGGCGCAATCGCGCGGTACCACCTATTATTTCATTAGCTGAGAGCTAATGCTCTATGCTTTAACGCAGCAAACGTCTCAAGTTAACACTTTACGCTTAGCTCGAGCATTAAAAGGAAGAGTTCAAAAGCTTTTCAACACTTACTTTCACCAAATGTAAGTTCTCTTTAGATGATCCACAATTTACTAGGTCCTACATTTTTAAATTTTTAAAAATTAATAATTTGTCCGATATAAATGGTTGTTCCACCATTTTTTTCAATCAGATCATTAACATCTAAGCCATTACGACGTGCAATCGCATATAAAGTATCATTAGCCTTTACAACATAAGAACCCGTTGAAACTACTTCATTAGTGCTTTCGTTTGATTCTTCATTAATTGTTTGACTTAAGTTAACCGTTTCAGACTTTAATGGAGTAGAAACAGTTGCTGAAGATTCAATTGAAACGTCATCTTGCTTAATAACTTCTACTTTAGTTTCTAACTTCGTTGCTTGACGAGCTAGGGCTTGACTTGATGAAGTTTTAGTGGAAATATTTAATTTTTGGCCTGGAATAATTAGACTGTTAACTTGTAGATTGTTTGCTTCTAATAAGTTAGCTAATGTTATTCCATGGCGATTTGCAATGGCCCATAAAGAGTCACCTGCTTTTACTATATAATCCCCACTTGTATTTTGTTTAATTTCTTGAGTTTTATCTGTAACTACTAGATTTTCTTTTGGCGTAGATACTGGCTTTTTATTAACAAGATGAGAAGACGCTTCACCCATATTGCTTCCAGGAATTATCAATTTTTGATTGGGATGGATAACAGTATTTAAGTGAATGCCGTTAGCTAATAATAAGTCGTTAATACGCACACCATGCTTTTTCGCAATAGCATATAAAGAATCGCCCGCTTTAATAGTGTAAAGCCCTTTAGTTGTTGAGCTTACAGTGTTCTTATCAACAGGTTCATTCGTATTTTCAACCGGCTTGCTTGCAGAAGGCTTGCTGATAGATAATTTATTTACTTGACTAGTAACTTGAGTTTGACCAGGTATCCTTAAAACTTGATTGGGATGGATAACTGATTGAATCGTCATTCCATTAACTTTTATTAAGTCATCAACATTTACGCCTAATTTCTTGGCTATTTTATAAAATCCGTCACCCGGCTGGACTTTATAGCTTCCATTGGTTGAAACGATTTCACTTGAAACAGTTTCGTCTACAATGCTTGTTTCTGGTGATGTAGTAGGTTTAATTGTAGTGGACTGATTGGGGCCATCAAATTGATCCAATTGATATTGGCTAATTATTTGGTTTAATTTTCCGCCATAGCGTGTATCTGTTGCATAACGTCCAGTTAAATGTTCTGTTGCCTCTTGATACGAAGTTGTATTGGATTTTAAAGCTCCTTGATAATAGCTTTTTCTCCAAGCAGATCCTTCACCAGTTAATACTCTAGCATAATCCAATAATGAATCAGCATAAGAATCATACTTTCTAAAGTTATCTTTAATTTGATAATAAGATCCTGTCCCATCATCTTCTAGAGTATCCATTTCCACTTTTTTATCCTTTTTTCCTGCCTTGACTCCAAACAGATTATAGTTAGGTGCTTGAGCAAGTGTTGAACTTCCCCAGCCGGACTCTAACGCTGCTTGGGCTATCATAACAGAAGCATATAAATCATTTTTAGCAGCAATTTCTTTCGCAGATTGCCCGATACTATTGATAAATTCTTGTGGAGAGAATTTCTTTTGAGATTTCTGAGCATGAACAATGGCATTTTCAGATTGAACTTGTGTTAACACACTTGTTGACAGTAACATTACACCAACATTAATATTGGTGAAAATTTTCTTAAATAGTTTGCGTCTTTGGATTTTTTCTTGCTGACGCATTCTCCGATTTCGCTGTTGAATCATCCTTCAGCCTCCAAATTAAATAAATTTCCATACGGATACATACTGTATTATATGCCATCTCTAATAAAAAATGTTCCTTTATCGTTACTTTTATTGGATTTTTAACATAAGTAACATAAATGAAATATATCAATATTGGTTTGACTACTTTTAATTGAATACATTAGCGAGTATAGTATGAATAAATGGCCACAATATAGAGGAGCGATTTTTTTGAAGTCCTATTTAAAACATATACTCATCCTTTCATTTGTTCTTCTGTCAGGATGTTCTTTCTTAAATGAAAAAAAACTTGAAAATCACTGTTGGCAAGTTACTTTAAATGATTCACTTATTTATCAAGTGGATTTTCAAGATGAGCTTGTTCACTTTCAACTGAATGAAGATAATTTCCTAGAACAAGCCGAACAAGAGTTGGATTTATCTCTACAAGAAACAAGGGATTTGCTGATTGATAAAAAAGAGGAGTTAAATTTTACAGCGCGTTATTATTTAGAAGGAAACTATTTAAATCTTATTCAATCAGCGCACCAAGCAAAGCAATATGAAATAAAGTTTAAGGGTACGACTACCATACTCACTTCCTCAGATGGCAGTCAACTTATATTAGAAAGAGTGGAATAATGAAGAATGCCTTACAGTCTAGTCATGATGCTTTAGGAAAATTAATTGAAAGATTCCCTGCTGGAAATTATATTGACGCTACTCTCGGAAAAGGAAATGACAGTTTTTTTATATTAAGCCACCCGGCTTTTTCTGGAAAACTTTTTGCTTTCGATATTCAAGTTCAAGCACTGGAAATAGCTCAACAAAAGCTAAAAATCTTTTCATCCGATTCTTTCCAACTTTTTAACAATGGACACCAGCATTTTGATCAAGTTCTCAGTTTTTCAACCTTAGCTAAAGTTCATGGAGCTATTTTTAATTTAGGCTATTTACCTGGAGCCAGCCATCAAATCACTACTAAAGCTTCCACAACCTTAAAAGCACTCAATCAAATTGCTCAGCGCTTAGTTTCAAAAGGGAAAATATTTATTGTTGTTTATTCAGGACATAAAGAGGGAGCGATTGAAAAAGAAGAATTAATAAAACAATTAACGCTATGGTCGCAAGATCAGTTTACAATCTCTATTCTTGATTTTTTAAATCAAAGGAATCACCCTCCTCTTTTAATTACTATCGAAAAGAAATAAAGAAGCAATCATGAATGACTGCTTCTTTGTTTTATCTTTATTAGTTTAATTTCAATTTAAGCTTATAATCTATCTGCTCTTAATGGCTTCAATAAACCGTTCGATACTCTCTTTGACTATTTCCTTAGGTAGGGCTAAATGAATACGAATAAAACCTTCACCACAAGAGCCAAACATCACACCATTATTGATATAAACATGATGTGCTTCTAACAGCTTAATAATTTCCTCACATTCCATATTTAATGGAGTCAAATCCAACCATAATAAATAGGAAGCCTCCATTGGTGTTACTACAATTTCAGGCAGCTGATCTTCAATCATCGCTTTTGCCATTTGATAATTTTCTTCGATTAATTCTACTAATGCTTCTTTCCAATCTAAACAATCATTATAGGCATGTTTACAGGCATAAAGACCTAAGACTGGAACAGAAAGCAAATTCATTTTTTCAGCTGTTTCGATATATCGTTGACGCCATTCAGGATTCACGATAAAGATATTTGATGTCTGTAAACCCGCTAAGTTAAACGTTTTAGAAGGTGCAGTAGCCACGACTACACGCTGTGCAATATCGTCAGATAAATTAGCAAAGACGTTATGTTTGAAATTTTTGTGGGCTAGATCAAAATGAATTTCGTCTGAAAATAGATATAGGTCATTTTCCTTACAAATTTTAGCAACTTTTTCCAGTTCTTCTTTCTTCCATACACGCCCGACTGGATTGTGAGGGCTACAGAAAATCATTGCTTTAGCCTCTTTTGCTGCTGCTTCTAATGCTTCAAAATCTATGGTATAGTATCCTTCATTATTAATTAACTCAACATTAATCTTCTTACGCTCATTATTTTCAATAGCTGCCGTAAAAGGTCCATAAACAGGCTCTAAAATAATGATACCATCGCCTTTTTGTGTAAAAGCATTAACGAAAACATTAATTGCTGGAACAACTCCAGGTGCGGTAACCATCCACTCTTCTTTAACATCCCATTGGTGCTGGTCTTTCATCCATTTCTTAACGGCTTCATAATAGGCTTGATTCGGTACGGTGTAGCCTAAGACAAGTTCGTCCAAATCTTTTTTTAAGCCTTCAATGATACCGGGTGCCATTGGGAAGTCTAAATCTGCTACTGAAAGCGGAGCGATCCCCTCAGGAATATTCTTATTAGACTCTCTCATTAATAACCATTTTTTAGAACCTTGCTGTGTGCGATCGACACACGTTTTAAAATCATAAGCCATGTGATTGCCTCCTAGATATACTAAATTTCAATCTCTGTACTCCTATCTTACACAAATTAAACGCTTTCTTCAACGGCTTCTTAAATTATAAGAGAAATATTAAAGAAATTTAATTTAAAATAAAAACTAGCCCATTTTAGCATGGACTAGTTTTTTTAATGATTATTAGAACAGTAATTTATCTGCTCCCCCAACAGTATTACCTAAGGCTTCAATCGCTAAGACATTTAAATAATGCCATGGACGGTCATAGTTAGGTTGGAAGAAGAAGTCTAACAACGCTAGTTGCTCAAGCGTATATTTGGCATTAATGACTGTTGAAAGCACATTAATTGAATCGGCTACATCAAATTTAGAAACTAGCTGTCCACCTAAAATGATATGGCTATCTTCATCATAGAAAATCATCATATGAACAGTGCCTGGTTTACGCATGAAATCAGGATAAACTTTTTCTTCTACATATTTCCAAGCTACTTTACCTTCATATAAATCTTTATTGACCATTGATAAGCCAGTTGAAGCAATCGTATAGTCAAAATATCTCAAGGCAGAAGTTCCAGATACACTAGGCATCTTGAATTGAGTTCCTGAGGCGTTAAGAGCGGCTACGATTCCTTGTCTTCTCGCTAAGGTAGCAAGACCAATATTTGTCTTATCAGCCGTTGGTGCAAAAGGAATATAAGTTGCATCTCCACCAGCGTATACGTCTTTTGCGGATGTTTCTAGGTATTCGTTTGTTTGAATAAAGCCATGATCATCTATTTCCAGAGTGCCTTTCAACCAGTCAGTTGCTGGCTTAACACCTACAGCTACTACAACTGTATCAGCAGGATATTCACCCTTATCGGTCACAACAGCTTTGACTTTATTGCCTTCTCCTAATAGTTTTTTAACAGCTTCTCCACCCTTAAAGTGTAAGCCTTTATCAGCACCGTGCGCTTCTAGTAATTTTGAAATGTTCTCATCTAAATAAGCAGGCAAAATACGATCTTCCATATCAATAACTGTAACATCTATACCCGCTTCTGCATATGCCGTTGCCACTTCCACTCCGATATAACCAGAACCAATCACTACTAAGTGGTTAGTTTCTTTCATACGATCGTATACTACTTGCGTATCTTCTGGTCCTCTAAAAGTGTGAACATTTTCTAAATCATATCCTTCAAACTGAGGAAGTGGTGCAAACCCACCTGGACTCAATAGTAACTTATCATAAGACTCTTGATGCTCTCCTTCTTCTGTCTTAACCGTTACTGTTTTTTCTTCTGGGTTGACTCCTATTACTTGGCTGGCAGGATGCATGATAATACCTTGTTCACTATAGGAGGCGTTATTGGCAAAATGTAACTCTGACAACTCTTTAGATATACCTTCCAGGTATGATTGAGAACCTCACCCCATGAAGGATGACTCTTCTCCCGCCTCAAATAAATGAATTTCAGCGTCTGGGTCACGCTTTAATAAAGTCTGAACCGACTCATAACCAAAGTGTGATGTTCCAACTACAACATACTTCATTCTAATCCCTCCGAATTGTTATTTATAATTATTCTAACTAAGCATATATTACTAAAAATAATAGATAAGTACAACCTAATAGCTTACATTAGTAAAGACTTTAGTTCTTCAACCTTATCTGTACGTTCCCAAGTGAATCCAACTTCTTCTCTGCCAAAATGGCCATAGGCTGCTGTTTTGGCGAAAACTGGCTTCCTCAAATCCAACATATCAATAATTCCCTTAGGTGTAAGTTTAAAAACCTGACGAATGGCCCGAACAATTTCAGCATCTGAATGATCGGAGCTTTCAAAGGTATTCACACTAACAGATACTGGTTGAGCCACTCCAATCGCATAAGCAATTTGAATTTCTATTTTTTTTGCAATTCCTGCAGCCACTATATTCTTAGCAATATAGCGTGCAGCATAGGAGGCTGATCGGTCCACTTTGGTTGCGTCCTTTCCTGAAAATGCGCCTCCTCCATGACGAGCATACCCTCCATATGTATCCACTATAATTTTGCGTCCGGTGAGGCCTGCATCTCCTTTTGGACCGCCTATAATGAAACGTCCTGTGGGGTTAATATAAATCTTAGTTTCTTCATCCAATAATTCGTTTGGAATAGTTGGTTTAATAACAAGGTCTAAAATAGCTCCTCTAAGCTCTTCTAATGACACTTCCTCGCTATGCTGAGTTGAAACGACTATTGCCTCTAATCTAACGGGTTGATCTTGTTCGTCGTATTCTACAGTTACCTGAGCCTTACCGTCCGGTCTTAAATAGTCCAACTGGCCAGATTTTCTTACTTCAGTCAGTCTACGTGTTAATTTGTGCGCCAAAGAAATCGGTAAAGGCATCAATTCTGGCGTCTCATCACAAGCATAACCAAACATCAATCCCTGGTCACCCGCTCCTATTTCTTGTACATTTTCTTGGTTTTCTCTTGTTTCAATAGCTGAATCAACCCCCATAGCTATATCAGCTGATTGTTCATCTAAAGAAACAATAATGGCTAAGTTTTCGGCGTCGAAACCAAATTTGCCACGATTATAACCAATTTCATCAACCTTCTGTCTAACAATTTTTTGAATATCCACATAGGCACTCGTAGTAACTTCTCCTAACACCATAACTAAGCCAGTGTTAACAGCTGTTTCACAGGCTACTCTGGCCATCGGATCCTGTTTCAAGATGGCATCCAAAATTGAATCAGAAATTTGATCTGCAATCTTGTCTGGATGTCCCTCTGTAACTGACTCTGATGTAAATAATCTTTTCTCTAAAGCTTTCATTTATCTTCCCCCATTTTTTATATTGGTTACAAGGCAAATTCACAATCGATGAATCGTGAACCCTATCGGGAACTTTTGGTTGTAACGTTGTAAATTATATCATTCAAAACATACACAAGTAAACATGCGTTTATATCAAGCTTTATTTAAGTTCTCTTTCGCTTAAAAACATACAAAAATATACACTACTATATACTTTTGACCCCTTTTTTGCCCCTTTTTTTAAAGGGGTTTTATTCTTCATAATCAACCCTAATCAAATCGTCCATTTCAATGAAGAAATATGCCTCTTCGGCCTTTACACCTATCTTATCAAAATCTAAAACATCAATGATTCCCTCAATAAAAGTAGTTTTCTTTTTGGAATCTATGTAGGTAAATCTAACTTCTAGTTTTTGAATGTAAGCTTGGTTTAATAACATCAACTTTTCTTGCGGGTTTTGTCTTTTATAAACACGTTCGTGAACATCGTAATTATTTTTTAAGGCTGCGGTATGTTCTGAAAGGAAAAATCCCATCCATTTAGCCATCTTGCGGTCTTGATATTCTCGCGCTGATTTCGATTTTAAATAAGAACGGTCTACACTCATATCATCACTTCTTTTTTGTTTAGATTATACGAACAAGCGTTCTTATTGTAAAGAATTTTAAATTAAAAAAGGATAACTATAAATAGTTACCCTATAATTTATTTAATGTATTAAATGTTTTTTCACATGTTTTAATTATTCTATCAACGGGATCTCTGCTGAATAAATTACTATTACCATCTTCATAATCAGCTTTTTTTCTATATTCTTTTAATTTTCTCATGGTTCTCATTATTTCGTTTTTATCGGGTAAATCTTCATATTTATTTAAGCAATCAATAATTTCAGTGTGACTACCTAATCCACCTTTTACCGTTTCAAAACCCTTCAAATTATTTAACTGCCTTATTTTATTAAGACAAGCATAATATCCAGAATGTACAGCGATACGGTTTAGCCCTTCAATTTTACTTGGGGTTAATTGTTCTCCTTCAATGTCTTTATCTAGTTGATTAACTATTTTGCAGATTTCTAAGTTTGTTTCCCATATATACATTTACTCACCTACAGTAAATATAAGTTTTGAGTTCGTTCTATTCGCATGATCATTTAGTTCTTCTTCGATATCAAAAAGTTGATCAAATGAAAATTTATCAGAGTAAAAAGATACGTATGTGTAATTTGCATCATCCGCATATTTATTTAGTTTTATTGAAAAACCTTGCTTATCTACTACTTCTTTAATCAAATCATGAATTTTTGCTTTTTCGATTTCAACAAGATTAATGTCAGTATTGTTAAACGTTATATTTTCATTCACTTGCAATGTAACTTGTGGAGTGATTTGATTTATATAAGAAGGAGCAAACGGTAGAGTAGTTACAGCTACAGCACTTGCAGCTTGTTTCAATTTCATGTTAACCCTCCTAATCTAAATCAATATTTTTATTAAAAATCTCGAAACTATACGATGCAACCTTTTTCTCATTTATATATAGTTCGCATATGTGTGTACCATCATTTTTAATGATCACATCATCTGCATTAATGTTTAACTGCAAAACTCCTCGTTCGCCAATATTCGATGAGTTTAATGGACCGCTCGCTGATAAAATCTCTTTCTCTTTCTTATCAGTTATTGTGACTCTTGCCTCATAACTGCTCTCGATTTCAGATACAACTATTAATGAACAAACAGTAAAAGAAACAGTAGTAGGAAGAAAAGGTACTTGCATTTCAGCTATAGGGTTAATTAAATGTATACTTCCATCTTCTTCGTGAAATTGTTTTCTTGCAACTATAACTGTGCTGTTAACTATCATAATTAACCTCCTTCTCTAATTCATATTACCATAAATATTAGCCTTCTAGTTACGGAAATGCAACAGTTATTTTATGAAAACTATAAATAGCTTCTATACATAAAAATAACCCCACCTCCAATTAAGGAAGTGGGGAGTTTTTCTTTTGAGAATCTTTTGAATTTAATTTATTAGAGTCTTGAAAGCCACATAAAGTCCTATAACCGTTATGATGAAACCTATCAAACCTTTAAGCTTTTTTGATTTCATACAATACACCGTCTAGATAGAATTGACCGTCTTTTACTTCATAAAATTCTTTATCAACGTTCTTATCGATTTCAGCTTCAACACGGTCATCTTTATTGATTTCAGTATCTTCCACTTT
This sequence comes from Facklamia sp. P12955, assembly GCF_050409565.1. Taxonomy (NCBI): domain Bacteria; kingdom Bacillati; phylum Bacillota; class Bacilli; order Lactobacillales; family Aerococcaceae; genus Facklamia; species Facklamia sp. P12955. The sequence goes on along the minus strand of NZ_JBNUPF010000004.1, from coordinate 43,296 downwards.
GACCCAATCAGATTTAGCTTCTTTAATATGTTCTTCAAGAATCCAAGAATTAAAATCCTCAAGTAGATAAGCTACTTTTGAATGAGACACGTCTTTAATGTCCTTGACTTGCTTAATCTTGGCTTGCTTCCCAGTGACATCAATAGATGGTTTCATTTCCACCTCTTTTTGTGGATCGTACCATTTGCCGCCATTTTCAATGGTTACCATGTCACCTACTTTTAACTCTTTAAATGGCAATTTAGGGCTTGTATATCCCTTGACTTCAAAGGTTTCTAATCCTTTTGGATTATATCTAGAAGTTCCTCGTAAGGTATTAATGTGGTTAACAATCATCGACAAGTAAATTCCCCACGTAATACCTTCTTTACCTGCTCTAATTTGTGCTGGGCAGTTCTTTTTATTAGGGGCATAATCATAATGTTGTTTAATCATCAATAAGGGATCCCAATTCTTTAAATAGCAGTAGATAGCTGATAACTTAGCCATGTTGTCCATCGCTTTTTTATAATTTCCTCCACGGTTGATACACCCTTCAAAGGCAATAGTTCTCATATTTCCAGGACCCTTGCCGTCTGAGGCGTGCCAACATGAAACATCGTCTTCAAACGATTGGATAGCTTCTTTGTCGTCCACTTGCCAATGCCACGAAGCACCGTATACTCTTGATTGTAAGTTAGCGTGCATTTGAGCAGTAGCCCGAGGGTCAACATTGCCAGTGTTGTGAGTTGTTATACCATATTTATTATCATTCATTCGTCCAAAACAGTTTACTCTAGGTTTAACTGGGGCTAGTTGTTTCTTGATTTTAAGCCCTAGAATATCGGCACATTGTTGAAAAGTTAGCATCTTTTTATCCTCCTTATCATACTGCTTCAAATCATATTCATTGATTAAATTAATTAGTTTTGCTCCATAAGTTGAATCTGTCGCATACGTACCCGTTAAAGCTCTTGCCTGCTGTTCGGGTGTCTTGGCACTTAAAACATCTTTGTATGCGACGTTTTTGCGATAGTCTGTAGATGTAAAGAAACTTGCATGATCCTTTACTGACAACTCCCAAGAAGCATACTTCCTAAAATCCCCCGGAACTTTAATTAGTTTTCCAGTAACTTCTTCTTTGGTAATCTTTGTGTATAATTCTCCTGCCCAAGGATACGAAGCTTTAATTCCAAACAAGTTTTTACCATGAATGGCTAAATCAGATTGGCCAAAGTTAGACTCCAAGCAAGCTTGAGCTATTCGAACCGAATTAAAAACAGGACTGGAATATTTTCAACCAGTCCTGCGATTTGCTCGATAAAATCTTTTCTATTCATTTGAGATCCCCTTAAATAAACTATTGACAAACTTGTTAGACCATTCGTAAATACCAGTTGACATGATCGCTGCTGCTAACCCAATGAAGGTGTATAACGTCCAATCTTGCCCTAAAATCCATGCAAAGATTATTGCCATTGTTTGACCGATTAATAAAGTGATCACACGTATAAGATTAGAACTCAAACGAGAATTCACATCAAAAGCTTTAATCAATTCTGTTAACGTTGCGATAATTACCGAGCAAATTAAAAGGACAGCAATTGCTGCCCCGTCTAAATTTGATAATGATTGTGAGATTTGATCCATTGTTAGTTCCTCCTATTAGAAATAATTTTGATACGTTCATCATGTTTTATAATGTCATCTTCATTTTTTCCGATACGGACTTCATGTTCTTTCAACTTTGCATGAATATTTAGGCGGTCTTTTTCCGACTGATCCATTCGCGAGTTCCAAATTTTCAGTTCGTATTTAATGTCTTTTAGTGTGTCATTTATGAGATTAACACCCTTATACGCACCAACAAACATTCCTGTAAGAACTGAAATAAGAAACCACCATTCTTTTATGAAATAAGCCATTTCCTTAACCCACATATGTTACTCCTCTCGATTTATTCTATTCACTTAATCACAACCACTAATTTTATCTACTATTCTACTTCTTCCTCTGTTGTTTCAGCATTTTCAAGGTCTTCGATTGGGACTTTATCCTTTATATTCAAAACTTCTTTGTAAAGTGATGGAGTGTCTTCTGGAAACCAATCGGATTGGGAAATGTGATTTTGCAATACTTCATACAATTTACCGTCAAACTTAAAGACATCCCCCTGATCATACTTTTTGCCAATTTCAAAGCCATCATAAGAATTAAAAATAATCTCTTTTTGTTCTTCGTTTAAATCTTTTGCAAAGACCACTGTCTTCATTATTACCTCAGACACAGATTTTACCTTATCCAAATAAGTTTTAATATCTTCTATCTCTTTTGTCTGATTTTTAATTTTCGTGTTCAAGTTTTCTATATCGTTTTCAGCCTTTTTTTCTTTGAAATTTTCTTCAAAGAAAACATCTAAGACACGTTTGACAACTTCATTGTCTTCTGAGTTCATGAAGTTCCCTTCAAGTTCTTTAGTAATTGTATCTATTCCCTTTGAATGTTTACATGTAATAGTCGCTATTGTTTTCTCGATTTCTTGCATATTGTCACTCTTAAAAACGGGATATTTAACCGATACTTCAAACATTACTTAACCTCCTTTTTATTTTTTGTTGCTGCTTCATTCAACTCTTCAGCTTCTTTATTTTGATAATTTTCTAAATTAAGACGTAAGACTTCATTATTCACTTTTAATATAGCGATTTGCCTTGTAAGATCTTCGATTACGTTGCTCACTGCTACATCTTTTATTGTTATTGTTTGTTCACTCATATTAAAATCCCTTCCATATTATTAATTTACTACATAAGCGATATCGTCATTTACCCAAAACTCTGAATAACTTGTTTCTACGCTACCGTCATTGTACACTCTGTGGCACCTATAAGGTGCTGGGGTGTTCCAGGTAGCTTTATATAAGACTTTGTAGGTGAGGTTTCTATAGGCTGGATCAACCGTCAATCTATATCCGTCTTGATTATAAATCGTTGATGAATTTAACTTAATCTTGGCACCTACATAAATTTTGCTGCCAGATCCCGTTTCACCACCTGTGTCACTGCTGCCTGGATTGACCGTTCCACCTGTATTTGCACCACTATCAATATTTCTTATAGAGCTTTGTAATGTTTTAACAGTTCTTTCAAGATTGGCCAGTCTTGACGCTAGATTTTGTAGATTGGTATTTATACAAATCCATTTATTAGTGGCAGGCTCATAAATATAGAAATATCCTTTATCAGACCCATTGCTATATTTCCATCTGATAGCACCACCACTCATGACGTCCTCAATAACAGTGTCGTTATAATAATTGTCCAGACGAAATCCTTGCGGCCTGTCTCCGTGCAATATAGGCCGATACAATCTCACATCACCTAAAGAGCCGTGAACGGCTAAAGATTGTAAATAACTGTTATCAGCACCTGTTGAATAACCAAGAATAAGATTTGCTCCACTTTTTCCTGCTAATGCAAAATCTCCACCTGCTGAATAAGACAAAGCCCCTATCCATTTATTAACATTATTTCGATTGCCATAAACACGAATGCCGTCGGCAACAAATTCTGTTGAAATTTCATTTGACCCGATTGTTTTTAATACCTTCATGCCATTTGAATCAATTTTCGTCATGCTATGCTTACCATTGAACATAGCTTGTATAAGGTTGGCTTCTTGGCCTGTTATATTCTTAGCATTAATATTGATAATATTAGCCGTTAAAGCGTCTATAGTGCCTATTTTAGCCGTATTAATGGCCGCGTCAGCAATCATAGCTGACTTAATCGTGGCATTTTGAATATAAGTTGTATCAGGGGTGATTCGGAGAATATTCTTGCCAGACGAGTTCTTAGAACTAAAAATAGTTGAACCTGCCTGAACATTGATTTCATTTATAATATCTTCTTTGCTAACCGTAACATTATAAATATCTTCACTCATTTGCTGAACCGTTTTTGAAGTTTCGCCTTGAATTAAATTAATTATTTTTCCTGCCGTTGTTAAGGTGCTTGTTTTCAAAGAACCGTCAGCATTGAGAAATTCAGTTAGAATACCATTCGCATTAATTTGAAATTTTCCATAGCCATTTGCTGGGTCTTGCATAGCTAAAGATATGTTATTTAAATTATCAAAAATAGTTCTCAGCCTTGAAGCTTCTGAGGTGTTCTTTTCATAAGGTTTGTTAGGATCTCCAGTCCATAACATTGTTTGTTCTAAATAATAATCTCCTATGTGACCATAGGCAGCGCCATCTAAAACATCTTCATGTATAAGTTCTATCGACTGGTCTGCTGAAGTTGGGGAGAAATCAAAACTTAATAGCTTTTTTCCATCTTCTAAATCTTTAATTTTAGGAGAGATTACTTTATTTTTTGATTTTATTTGGAACATAATTCACCTCCTAAATTCTATACTTAACTTCAATGTCTGCGAAGTGGGAGTCTACTCCGTTAAACAAGCCATCATTTCTTGCTGCTGATAGTGAGTTATAATTGACTAATAAGTCTTGATTATTTATTGAATATATCTCTTTGTGCATTATCCATTTGCCATTATTTGGTATATATGTTTTGCCATCAAATCTTACAGATATTATATCTTTCCCTATTAAGAAATCACTCTCAACATTTATAGTTATTGGTGAGTACCCTTGCCACTGGTGTTGTTTAGTTTTATAAATGAATTTGTTGTTGAAAGTTATGGTTGCTTCTCTTGGTTTGGTTCCAACCAAAGTTATTTGGTCTCTTTTTGATTTTGTGATAGTCCCAGAGGTGTCAACATTTCTGTAGTTGGTTGTTTTGCTGCCGTTCAAATATTCAACTTCACGATAATAAGAGCGAACTCCAGTTATTCCTGATTGCGAAATTCTGGTTTCCCCGATATACATTGTATTTGTGTTTCGATTAATATTTGAATAAGGAATGGGCTCAGTCTTATATACTTCGCGTTTCCATTCAACGGTGGCCGTACCTTGAATATAGATTTCGTTGACTGGTTGTTTTGTTATAACTTCATAATCTTTAACTATTGTTCCTGTTGGCCGATTATCTTTAACATAAACTTCTTTGATCGAATAAATGATTTTGCTTCCTTTTTCGCCATTAGTCCTAACAAAAGATTCGCTAGCTCTTTTATTTCTATCATTGACGGTTTCTCGAACAAAAGGCAAAGATTTAATGGTCGAAGTTTCAACCCATTTTGTTTCTTCTCTACTAAGTGGAATTGACAATTCTACACTTTGATTATTAGGGTTCAATGAATATTTTTTAGAAGCATTTATCAATCTATTTCCTTTGGCTGTCATCACAATCTCATTATCTTGATAAGGTTGTTGAAATTCATAAGGTAAATAATGAACTTTGCCATCTGGTAAGGTCACATAAGATTTTGATCTTTCAACCAATGTTTCTATATCTTCCATAACTGGTTGCCATTTCCCAGTTGAGTCAGATATATATATATTTGATATTAAAACCTCTACATCATTTGTTAAACCTCTATTTGGCTGTATATAAAGCCGATTGGAAGTGCCTTTATTTCCAAATGTTATATACGCATCTACTTTGTGCCTGTTACCATCATTAAGTATCTCTTCAACACCTGGTTGGCTATATGAATATGATTTTAATTGGCCATCAATATATATCTTACTATTTGAAAAACATTTATCTAAATGTCCACCTATATTTTTAAGATTTCCAGAAAGCTTCTGCACATTAAACCTTAAATAATATCTAGTGTTTTCTTTCATATTTTCAAAATTTAATTTTAAGCCGTCATATGCCTTGTCACTAGATGCGACATAAGCTAAACTTTTGCCAAAACTAGAAACGCTTTTATTGAATATCGATTCGATTGGCACTATATCTAGAAGATTTCTATTACTTTCATCAACAATTTGTTCTGATGGGTGTTTAGAATACGGTGTGGCTTCTTTTCCTCTTTCTAGTTTGATCCACTCCAAAGTTGAATCTACAACTACTGTGTTCGGAATTGGATATACCCTAATATGAGTATTATCCGCGATATATTTAACACCGCCGTAGCTGGTTTCTTCTTTCCAAGGAAAGGTCTTAGTTACAATTCCTTCCTCGTTAAATTCTGATTTCTTAATAAAAGCCATACTAACAGATCCTCCAGAATTATATAAAGAGACCCCAGTTTTACCGTCTCCAAGTCTCATTTTTAAAGTGACAGTAACTAATTCTCCGGCCTTAGGTGGGTCTGTAATTGGGAAAAGTTTTGTTGGATAATTCGGGTTAGTAGTAGGTCTAAACGAGTTTAATAGCATGTTCTCACCATCATTCACTTTTACAGTCCCTTTTCTAGTTCTTAGTTGGACTTTTAAAAGGTCGCTTTTTTTAAACACTCCCCAATATTTCATATTGTTTTTCCAATCTTCATTGCTAATATTTCTAAAACGATATATTGAGACCCCTCTATAATCTTTTATTGTGTAATCGTTTTGGGTTCTAAACTCCCCGATCCAAAAATCACCACCAATAGGGTCTAAGGTTGAAGTTACCCATCTACTTTTGCCGCTATATCTCATCAATAAAGCCAAGAGGTTGTTAAAATTACCTTGAACAATAGATATGTATGTTTCACCTTCTACTATATCTTCTTTCAGCCTTCCTTCTCTGATAAGGTATTCTCCATTGATAATATTCAAGTCTGGTTCTTCTAAAAGATTAAAATCTTCTAGTTTCTTAGTAACGTTCTCATACCAATCAGAAGTTATGCTTAACTCATACTCTGGGAATAAACCGTGGTACAAGGTGTCAATTGTAAAATCATCAGTCACATTGTTTTTGATATGACTAGGATACCTTTCATTCTTGGGAACCAGACTAAAATTTACTGGTTTTATTGTCATTCTATCACCTCAAATTCTACTCTCACTTGACTGCTCACTCTTGGTACATATTTAGCAATTGTTCTGAAATGATAATCTTGAGTGACATCAAAACCAGAACCGTTGTGAGTTAGTTCCTTTGTTCTATCTTCAAGTAAGAAAGCCCAGTCATCACCGTTTATGTCTGTATCCAGTCGATTGTCTGAGAAAATCATCTCTTGGTCATTACCAGAAATGTCAACCAATATTTCGGCTTGTTCCGATAACCCTTTCAACTTCAATTCAATGTTTTCCAGAGCTTTTAAATCATACATAGCTGACCAAGCATAATCCCTAGGATTGCCAGATTTTGCAGAAGTTGTCTTATTATAAGCTATCCCTATGAATTTCTTTCCAGTAGGGTCATCACTCATACCCTTACCACTAGCTGTATCAGCATACTTGATCCAGGTGTATAACGTTTGACCGTCTGAACCTTTATACTTAGACCAAATATAATCACTTAGGTTTTCTGATTGTTCTTTTTTATTGTCAACATATCGCCCGATTAAATCGGTTTTAAAATTGCTAATAAACGAAAAACTTTCTGGTATTACATGAAGTAAATTAGCTGTATCAATTTGAATCTTTATGGTTTTATTAAGCTCAGAGCGAAATTGTATCTGAAAGAAATTATGTAAATCTCGAGCGACACCTATTGTGTTTAATTCGAATACTTCTTCTGGATTTAAAATCCTAGTCTTAAAATTCTTATTCAATTTACCACCAAGACCATTAAATAAAACTTGAAATTGTTCTTTCCCAACATTTTTAATTTTTAAATTAATTTTATAATGCTTACCTGCGGTTTCACGAAAAGACATATATGCTGATAGCTGATTTTTACCTGAATTTGTAACTGTGATTATATTGTCTTGAATTAACGGGTGAGTTTGATATCCTATTAAACTCGATATGAACCTTTCTCTACTCAACAATCCGTCGTCTCCAGTTTCCATATAGGCATAATGCGTATATGAACTTTGTCCATCTTCACCTTTAATCTTTGACCACTTATAGTCACTGTAGTTTGATGATTGAGTGGGTGTGTCTTTGTTTTCAGCAATCCCGATATATTGAGTGCTCGCTTTAGGATAGTCGGACATTCCTCTTGTCGGAGTATCAGCGTATTTTATCCAGGTGTATGTTGGTTGCCCATTTTTCCCAGGTGGTCCTTTTACACCATCGCGACCTTCAAGAGATTCTAACCATTCTTCCTCACTTCCTTGAAAGCCATGTTTGACAGCTATTTCATAAGCTGAATCACCTGGAGTCAGTTCGATATTAATCAAATCTTGCTTAGCTTTTTGTAATTGATCATTGAATTTTTTAGATTGTTGGTCGAGTTGTTGGAATTTGTTGTCAATTTCAGCTTTTAGATTGTTGCTGATAATTTCTTTCCATGCCTCACCATTCCATAGAAGCGCGATGAATTCACCCGGATAACGCGGATCTGGTTTAAACCAAAGGTCGTTTACTCTCGGATTTTCTGGTTCTTGATCGTCTAGATAAACTGATAGACCACTATCTTTCACAATCTGTTTGACGTCGTTAATAAATTGCGGAATAATTGAATCTTGAACATTAGAAATGATCTTAGCCGTTGATTGTCGAGTACTCTCGCCGATTCCGTCCCCTATTTGCATATCCACGGCAACGTTCGCTTTACGATCCCACTTAATCACGACTACTCGGGCTTCATAATCTAAGTTCTTGTCGTGTCTTACTACTCGAACGGTATCACCAATGTCTGTATTTGTTAAATACCTAGACGTCGTTTGAAAAAGAACTTTTGGTCTAGACTCATATTGTAAAGCCTCAAAAGTTCTTCTTAGTAGCTCTCCCGGGTCATCTGTTTTCGATTCAAATACCCCAAACTTAGGTATATTCCCTTCGGCGGTTTTAATACCGAACTTACTGGTCGCTTCGGGAAGTTGAACCCATTTTTGACCTAACGGCTTGTCTACTGGATCCCCTTTTGATACTGACCATTCAACATTTTCAAAAGTAATTCGTCTTCCGTAGCCTGCTGTCTCATTGACCGTTCCATCGACTCCTACATCACCTGCATCGGATACTTGAATTGAATTCCCACGCCCGTAAAGAGCAGTCACTATACCGATAGATTCTTCTTCTTTTAAAATGCGTAATGCGTTATGTCCATAAACCACACGCTTACCTATTGATTTACCGACTTTAGTCTTGAAATCAATATACTTTTTACCTAACTTATTACCATTAATTTCGACAAAGAATTGAGCTTCCAGTCCTGTTTGTGCCAAAACCTCTAACATACAATCAAACACCGTTTTATAATAAAAATTGGTGGTCACAGTAGCATTACCCATGTATGCCCCAACAGACCAATCGGTCTTCTCAAATATTCGGTTAAGTAGTTGTCTTCCGTCGGTCTTGTTGGGTCGAATATCTTCGATAATCGCTTTACTAAGATCTTCAATCCCCTTATTTATTCCAACAAGAGCGTGTAGTTGGTGCTCTAAAGACTTCTTAGCAACAAAATAAAAATGAAATTTATAGCGGTCCTCTCTACTAGGCACCGCTATATACTCCACTTCTTGCATTAATTGGTCGTCTTGAGCTTTTATTTCAACGTCTAAACGATCATAAACAAATGAGTCTTTTGTCAACTCAAAAGTTTGATAGCTTGTCTTTATGAGCTTGTCGGGAATGATTTTGATTAATTCCTCTTGATTATTAAATAGATAGATCATAAGGCCTCATTCCTCCAAGTCACTTTTGTTATTGTTACACCTTTACCTGTTATGATGTCCCCCTTCTTGATATAGAAAAACTCCAAATCCGAATGAAGCGCTAAATCAGAATTGATTGATCGTCCCTCGTAATTGATAGAAACCTCATCGCCGCTAAAGTCTATCGTTATATCTTTACCGGCATCATACGCTCCATCTAACACGATTCGTTGACCGCCATTAATAATTTCAACGTGGTTAGTCGTTTTTGTCACGTTAGCAATTATTGTTTTTGGTGTAGTCTGTTTATATACTTCTTCGGTGATAGTATTAGTGTTTTCTGAAATAGTAACCCTTCGTTTTCTAGGCTTAGGACATAGAAAGAAAATAGACCCTACTAGTGTAAGGTCTGTTTCTTCAGGAAGAGAGGCTTTAGTGTAAATAGCTTTGTAGTACCATTCTTTTTCGTCATCAAAAATTAAAGAGAGATCTTCTTGTCTGAGTAAATCATTCAATTTAGTGAGTGACTCTCTCAATTCTTCATTGCTATGTGCAGCTAATATAAAACCTATCTCGATGATTCTTTCTCGGTCTTGATAATAATTCACCCACACTCCGTCATACAACGGGATTGGTTGCGTATCGACTTCTCGGTCAACTAAGCCCCTACCTGCCGTATAGATTTGACGGTAACCCGGAATAATATCATCTATGTATTGGCCATTAATAGCTAGGTTATCTGAAGGGGATTCGAGTGATCCCACTTCAGATGGTCCAATAAATTGATACAACATAAAATCCCCTCCTAATAACTTAATCTTAATTCAGCTTGTTGTGTTTTAGTAATATCATTTACGTGCGTTGTCCATTCATGCCCACCCATAACTAAAGTAATACGAGTTGGGGCGGTGTTTGTAGTCAAGCCACTCGAATCGACGTCTGCGAAGCGACGATTTGAAATAGCTGTTTGTGCTACTTTGGCTACACGAGGTGCTTCCATAACGGCTGCGTTAGCTAACTTAGTAGCCATCTGTTTAACAGCTTTGAGCTTATTCTCCATACCAACGATTTGACCTTCGCCAGTAAATTCACCAATCTCTTCAGTTACCTTTGAAGGAGAATGAATTCTAAGAGCTGATCGCATCGCAGCGGCCGCTGAGTTTGCAATCGATCGGGCTAACCCTATGATCGATCCTGCCATAGAAGATAGCCCGCCATAGAAACCTGCCCCCATGTTATAACCCGCAGATCGTGCTTGACCTGCCGCCGCATTCATAGCTGATACTGCACTTGACATTGAGCTTCGGACCCTTGAAACGACATTAGACATTCCACTTGAAACCACCGATTGCATTGAACTCATCATAGAGCTAGCATTTGCTTTCATAGCGTTAAAGCCATTCTGCATAGCACTCTTCATTGAGTTCATCTTCGATTTTACATCAGAACTCATTGATTCAAAATTGCTAGTAACATCAGATTTCATTGTTCTTGAAGAGCTATTAGCATCTTGGGCAATTAATATATAGACAATTTTAATTTGGGCTTTCATAAGGTTCATAGCACTAATAGAAGCGTCACGCAAAGCTTCGTAATGAGCTTTAGCATTCTCTACTTCTTGCGACCTAGCGTTTACGTCAGTAGCTGTTTGCCCTGCTGCGTCACTTGCAGGGGTAAGACCTTGCATGGCAGAAGTAGCCCCATTTGCAAAGTTTTGATAAGGTGTTACAGCGTTTTCTACTTGCTGCGAGTTAGCAACCGCCGTTTGTGCCGTTTGCGCTGTTAACGAATCAACAGTCACACCGTATTCAGCTAATGAGGCCTGTGTCCAAGAAGGTAATTGGTTATACCAATCCACCATAGACATAACCTCGCCTGTATTAGCAAAGGCCTTGTTTGCTGTTTCTGCTGTCATTAAATTAACCACAGCATCATATTCACCTAAATAAGCTTGTGCCCCAGAACTTAATTGACTATAGAAGTCTGCAAACGTTCCTACTTGAGAGGTATTTGCTTGAACCGCCGACGTTGCTTGAGAAGCAAGGCTCGGTACCGTCGTAGCCATAAGGCTCATAGCATTGGTTGCACCATTCTTAAAGTCCTCAAACGGGTTAGCCGCTAAATTAAGTGCGTTAGCACTATCTATAACACCAGTTGATGCTTGCATAGCAAGGTTAGGAACTTGTAAAGCCATGTTTGACATAGCAGTAGTCGCATCATTGCCAAATTGATGAAAGTTTTGTCCAGCTAAAGCAACCTGTTGAGAACTTTGTACAACTCCATTTGCCGTTGTTAGAGCCATTCCCGGAACGGTAGTTGAAAGACCTTGCATTGATCCTTGGATATTAGCAACCATTTGGTTATAGGGTATTACACCCTGTGTTCCTATAGGTTGAAAGGCTGTTGTCACCCCTTGGGTGGTTGTATTAGCTGCTGCAACCGTTCCACCCTTAATGTTTTGCATCGATGAAATGATATTTGTATCTAAATTGTTAAAGATTTCCTCGACATTAAATTCCATTGCTTGAAATTCGCCTGGCACAGAGTTAGCCGCTTGAGCTGCATTAGATTGCATACCCGCGGTAATCTCTTGCATAGAAGATTCAAGCGAAGCGGACATCGAATCCATTATTGAAGTTGACTCATCTGCCATCCCTTTAAACTCAGTAGTGACCGCGTTAGAGGCTTCTTTTGCTCCTCCTCCGAGCCACTTCGGCATATTATTACCCCACCAGTCGCCTATTTTCCCTCCAAGATCCATGATTCCATCGAAAATCGCTTTTCCAATTGAGGCCATAAGGTCGATAACTGCGCTATTAATAGCTGGTATAGCTGATATCAACCCTTTAATTAGCTCAAACACAATCTTAGCCCCAGCAATCATAATTTCTGGCAAGTTTGAAATAATTCCTCTTACAAGAGAGCTTATAATCTCTCCCGCTGATGAAATGATATTAGGAATGGCGGCGGCTATTGCTTGAATTAAAGCAGATACAATCTGAACTCCCCCAGCAATTACTTGAGGTAGGTTTGACATTAAAGCCTGAACGAAACTAGTAATTAATTGAACCCCAAGAGTTAGTATGTTTGGCAGTGCAGAAGTTATCCCTTGAATAAGAGATAAGATAATTTGAATACCCGTTTGAATAACGACAGGTAAAGCTGTATTCAAGCCATTTTGAAAAGTGGACACCATCTGTTGTGCTGACGCTAACAGTTGAGGGCCTGCCTGAATCAACCCTTGTACTAAAGCCAAAACAAACTGCATACCTGCTACCATTAATTGAGGTACAGCAGATATTAAAGAGGTTACAAGAGAAGTAACAACGTTAATTGCTGCACTGATAATTTGAGGTAAGCCTGCTTGCACTCCTTGAACGAGCGCTACAATGATTTCTACACCTTTTTGAATAATAGTTGGTATATTGGCTGCTAAAGCGTTAGCTAAACCAGTAATAATATTTATACCAGTTGCCATTAGTTGAGGCAAAGCACTAATTATTCCGTTCGCTAGATTACTAATAATGGTTGGGCCTTGAGTTGTAGCAAGGTTTATCATTCCCATGATTTCGTCATAAAAGGCTGTTCCTAAAAGACCGACGGCTGCGGCAAAAACACCGATCGCAGCAACAGGTCCTACTATAGCAAGTCCTAATTGTGCCAGTCCTGCTATGGCGCTACTCGTTCCAGCTGTAGCGGAAAGACCAATATTTGTGAAGCTCGCCATTAGCGTGCCTAGTTTAGGGAATAAACCGTTGAAAAAGGCTGTAAAAGTGGTCCCCAACGTTCCCATAACTCCTTGAATTACCCCTAAACTGCTGATTGCACCCATGGTAGAGGTTGCTAATCCAATAAACCCGGTACCAACACTAGCTATAGCACCTGCAAAGCTCATCATTCCACCGGCTACCGTCGCAGCCATTGACACAAAGCCGCCCATGATCGTTAAAACCGGACCGACAGCTGCGGCCATTCCTGCCCATTTTAGGATTTGCATCTGTTGTGCATCTGATAGCTCAGAAAAGGCATCAATAACATCAGCGACCCTTGTTACTATTTCAGCCAAAGGACCTTGAATCAAGTCATAAAGTTCGAGTTGAGCCGATTCAATGGACCCTCCGAGTGTTTCCCAAGCTCCCGGCAAACCTTCCATCAAGGTGTCTGCCATCTTTTGAGCCGCTCCGTCCGATTGAATTAGGGATTGGGTTAAGCTATCAAATTCACCCGGCGCACTATTAATCAAAGCGAGCATACCAGACATAGCGTTTTGTCCAAATAGTGTGGTTATTGCTTGTTGTTTCTGTTGGTCTGTCATGTCTGCCATTTCCGAGCGTAATTCCGGAATGATTTGATTTAACGGTTTCATTTTTCCTGAAGCGTCAAACGCAGACCAACCCCAGTCTTCCATAAGGAGTCGAGCCTTTTTAGTTGGGGCAGATAAACGCGTTAAAGCCCCTCTCAAGGTTGTACCTGCCTGAGAACCTTTGATACCTGCGTTAGACATAATACCAATCGCTGCGGCTGTTTCTTCAAGCGAAATACCTAAAGAGCCTGCTACTGGTCCTGCATATTTCATAGCTTCGCCCATATCTGAGATTTCTGCGTTGGTGGCAGCAGCAGCTTGAGCAAACACATCAGCTACGTGCCCAGTCTGTGTCATATCCAGGTTGAACTGGTTAAGAGCTGTAGCTGCAACCTCAGCAGCAAGTGCCATATTTCCACCCGAAGCAGCAGCTAAGTCAATAACCCCCGGCATGGAGTCGAAAATCTCTTTTGTACCGAAACCGGCTGAACCCATCATCTCCATAGCTGAAGCAACGTCAGTCGCTCCGAAGATTGAGTCGGCTCCCAGTTTGATTGCTTGTTTCCTTAAATCTTCAAAAGAGACTCCCGTCTCTTCAGAAACGGCTTTTACAGCATTAAAGGTTGAATCGAACTCTTGCCCAGTAGTAAAAATACTTTTGCCCATTGCTGCCAACGGTGCGGTAATGCCTGCGGTCATATAAGCACCCGTTTTCATCATGGTTTTACCCATTTCTCCTACTGAACCAACCGTATCATTTGCGAGTGTTTTGACTTGTTTGCTAGCTTGGGCGATTCCCGCAGTGAAACCACTATCTACTAGCGATAGGACGGCTTCAACAGAATAAGATTCTGCCATTAAGTTTCCTCCTTCCTTAAGTTTTCTAATTCTTTTTTGCGTCGTGCAATTTCTTTAAGTTCAGAGAAAACTTGGCGTTTTTTAAGAGTTTTTTCATCTTCACCGAGAAGTTCTTTAAAGGTTGAATACCTAAACTTACCGTCATCGTCAGTGACGTTAACCACTCTTTCTTGAATCCATATTTCATAAAGTCTTTGTTCATCTGACTTCTTCTTTCGTTGGTTGAAAGCCCCCAACTCAAAATTAAAATCTTCAAGAGACATCGCCCTTGCTTCGTCTAGAGTTTTTCCTAAACATGATCCGGCTAGTTCGATAGCCTCTCGATAGATATTTCTTACTTCTCTTCTTGAGTCTCCTCTTTCTTGAGTTTCGCTTGAGCTTCCTTCGCTTTCTTGAAAATACGTGCCGCCCCAGGTGCTTTCTTCAAGTATTCTAAAAAATCTGAGAACAATTTCTCCTCAGACTTGTCATCTTCAGTTTGTTCGTCGATATAATCTTCAATGTCTTCTCTCGAAGGTTTGTTATGATTATCGGCTGTTGCGAATTGGATAATATAGGCGATGGTTAACGGGTTGTTATTAGACAACTCGATCATTGCTTGATGAATACCAAAGTCCATTGACATACCGTTATCCATCTCTAATCGATATTTCTCATTCAAACGTTCCAAGAAACCTAATCCGAAAGTCATTAAGTAGGTAGTATCGTTGATCTTAATTGGTTGAGTTCTTTTTGCCATTTTTGTTTTCTCTCCTTTAAATTGAACTTAAAAAAATAGAGCGGGATAGTACCCGCTCATAAGTATTATGTTATGCGCCTGCTGAAGGGATCTCTCCATCTTCTGCGGTTACTACTTCTCCAGGTTTACGGAATCCGTAAAGAGACTCAATAATTGCTTTCTGTTCGTCTGTTAACTTAGCGCGACCTTTGACAGGGTGACCGTCAATAGACATTGTGGTAGAAATTTCAGCTAGATCTTCTACGTCATTAGGATCTGACCATTCGTTTAAGTTACCGCGAGCGTATTTCATCTCGTAATCGTCTGATTCTTCTTTGTATGAAGCCATGTTAACTTCCCAAACTTCTAATTTCTCGTCCATCAAAACAGACTCGAATAGCATATTGTTGACAGGGTCATTAGAAGCAATTGCCTCGATTTCTAACTCAACAATAAGCCCACCGGTCGCATTCACTGCACCATCTTTTGACGGTTTAGAGTTAGAGTCTCGCTTATATTTCCATTCGTGGACCGTTTGTAATGCTAATTTAGCAGCTTTCTTTTCTTGGGCGTCTGATAATAGACGGAATAGTAAGAATTTATCTTTCCCTCTAATTGCTGTTATTTCTGTTTTTGCCATTTTTTCTCTCCTTTAATAGTGAATAGTGAATTCTAGATCTAATACAACGTGCCAAAGAGTGGATCCTGTTGAATTGTCCGCTAGTGTCCTTTTCCTCGACGCATTAATTTTTGACATTAAAAAAAGCGTCTCTAATTGGACGTTACGAGTCATCGCTCGCATTTTGTCAGCCATTAAAGACACTTCGCTTTTTTGTAATTCTGAACCCCAAAAATGTAACCTCACGCTAATGGCCCCTAACAAAGGACCTTTAGTAGCACGAGGAGAATCGGCTATCTCCCCAAAAGTCATGAATGGGTAATCGGTACCAAGACTTGGAAGGGAGGGATAGACGCTATAACCTAACTGTTTGCCGATACTTCCTAGTTTATTTCGTACTTGATCATCAAGTGTGTTATTTGCCATTATTTAGTCAACCTTTCCAAGTCATCAATGAATTGCAATTTGGTCTGTTCGAAGCCGGGTTTAACATAAGGTTGTTCTTCCATAAAACGTGTTCCATATTCTGGATAAACTGCCCACCCAGTGGTAGGTCCTGCAAAAGCTGTTAAATCTCCATCACGCAATCCACTTCCTAGAGGTATAGAGCGCTTAGTCTCTCCTGTAGAGTAGCCTTTAACGAAGACGGCTTCTTTTGCGATGTTGTTTGTTAACCTTTTTCCGTTTTCTCTTACGATGGTTTTAGCATCATCAAGTGTGACCATTTTTGCAAATTTACCTAAGAGTTGTTCATGACCGCGCCAGTTTAGTTTTACTCTAGATTTACCCATCTTCGTTCACCGAATCCACCGCTACATAAAAAACCTTATGATCTAGTCTGTTACGGACCCACTTGTGGGGAACCCCGTTAATCTCGACTAAATCAAAAGGTTTTCGGTAGGGCTGTAATAAACGAACGATCTTAACTTCCGATTTATAGTCTCCAAAAAGACTAAAACTTCGGTCTAAACCAAGTGTTGAGAGATGACAAGCCTTTGTTTCTCTAATCGGCTCTTGTTCGACATAATCACCTATCTCGAAGTCGTAAGTGGGTACTCCTCCTTTTAAAAAGGTTACTCTTGCGTTTGTTCTCAATAGAACGTCACCTCACCGGGTTTCACATTTAGTCGTTCGCCTACATCCGGATAATAGATGCGTAAATAGGCTTTATACTGCTCAAAGTCTTTAAGGGGAGATTCATATGTGGTTGAATGCCCTTCAATACTCGTACTCTTCATCCCCTCATTGCCTCTGCGGTTATAACGCTTAAGCGATACATCCGTAATAATAAAGTTAAAGACAGGCAGTACCAATTTAGCACCCGTTATCAGTAAAAACTCTTGGGTAGTATCATTGATGATGTCTTGGAGGACTTGATCTTGCAGGTCGTCAACAATATCTAAACGACGCTTTAAGACTTCTAAAAAGTTAGTCCCCATATTTCATCTACTCCTTTGTTTTAGTTGCTTCTTGCTTTGGTTCAGTTTCTTTCTTAGACTCTACGATCTTCTCATAACTAAATTCCTCATAGGCTTTCCAGTTAGAGTTCTTTTTCGCTTGAGCTTTGATGTCTTTTACGATTTGATCTGCTCGAGTTTGAGCCATCTCAACGACTTCGTCTTTTTTGACATCGCGTTTTAGTTTTTCATCATGATAGGGTAAATTAAATTTGATTTTCACTGAATTCTCCTTTCTTAGGCTCCTGGCAAGTCAGGTAATACTGTAGCAGATACCACTTGACCCGCTGTCGGGAATGAAGGTAAAGCGGTAGCTACTGCCTTAGTATAGGTAGCAACTGGGTCGACTGATTCGTCGTAAACCATTGCTAATACGTTCCCAACGTTCGTTAAATCTACAGCAGGGTTTTGACGTAAACGTAATTCTTCAGGTGTAGGCCCGAATACGGTATTTCCTAAAGCCCCGTTTGGTAACAATACGAATGATCCTTCTGGCAAGTAACGCTTCATCGCATACGTTCCGTCGGCTTTTTGCTCACGATACATGCGGTCCTCAGTTCCTAAAACAGGTAAACCGTGAGCCACCATGAAGTCATTAATCTCCGTTAAAGATAGACGTTTGGTTGAGTCACCAAGAATCGCTTTCTTGATGTTAACAGAGTTAGCAATTTTGCGAACAACTTGACGAGTAGTTAAGATACGCCCTGGAGTAATACCGGTTGCCAAAACTAGAGAATCAATCCATTTATCAATATCTCCTAAAATGTCAGCATTCTCTTGTGACCAATCCGCAGTTTGTAATTGATCAGAACGGAAACCATAGTTAACTTCAAATTTAGCGTGGTTCTCATTAGCCGTAACTTTCCCAGTAGCTAAAGCCTCGTACCGCATACGCTCTACGCGAACTTTAACCGAACGCACCATATTATCAATATCGTTATAAATCGTGTCGATAATAGATTTATAAGCAGGAGACGTTTCTTTTATGCTATTTAAACGTAATAGCAATTCTTCGTTCACTTGGATTTTACGCTTGATAAACGCAATCTTCTCACGAACGATTTGACCACCATCACGAGAAGCAATTTCAGATTCAGTATCGAAAGCATGAACTGAAGCTGTTACTGGTGCTTCATTAGAGCCCTTCAAATACTCCATCTCAAGTGACTCTTGTTTCATGGATGGGAATAAAGCTTCCCCTGCTTGAGCGTCATATTCCTTGTTAGCAACATAGTCAATGACGTTCTGATTGTTAAAAATATCTAAAATGTCTGGCATTTACTTTCCTCCTAATAAAATTTAATTTCTTTCATTGCGGCAATT
This sequence comes from Facklamia sp. P12955, assembly GCF_050409565.1. Taxonomy (NCBI): domain Bacteria; kingdom Bacillati; phylum Bacillota; class Bacilli; order Lactobacillales; family Aerococcaceae; genus Facklamia; species Facklamia sp. P12955. Next base: position 24,430 of record NZ_JBNUPF010000004.1, on the reverse strand, counting down.
GCTTCAGCAGCTGGCTCTACAGGTAAACGATCTTTTAAGATATAACCTTCGACAATTACTGAACAAGGTTGATCTCCTGCTGATACGTCGACATCGTTATATAAAATACCGATAGCCGTTCCGTCGTTAGCTGGGAAGACGGTTCCTGCTGGAATAACCCCTTTACCTTCTTTATCCATTGCCTTTGTAGCAGTATGTGTAAATGCTACAACGTGAGCAGATTTTAAGAAGTTAACCTTCCCTTGATATTCAACATCTTTAATAAATGGCATTTGTTTTCCTCCTTGTTGATTTAACCCCAGTTAGATACAACTGGTTTTTGTTGTTTTTCATTGCGCTCTTTAGCGATTCTTGCACCTTCCGATAAATTGCTTGACGATGATTGTCCTCCAACCCGAGGATCCTTTTGACGAAGACGAGCTTTATCACGCTCAGCATCACGTTGTTTGATGATTTCTTCAAAGCGATTAATACGTTCGTTAGTTTCTTCGACGTCGCCTTTAACGACGATTAATTCAGCAAGCTCTGTAGGGAACTGCTTATCTGCTAAAACATTTTTAGTGTCTGATAAGAGTTCTTTATAATCGGCTTCTGCTTCTCTTGCAGCTATTTCTACTTCGCGATCTTTTAATTCCTGTTCGCGTTTTTCAGCATCCGACATTTTAGCTAAAGTCTTTTCTTTTGCTAATGCCTCTTTTACTGCTTTATCGATAGCTTCCTTTTGTTTTTTATTAGCCGTTTCGCGTTCACGCTTTAAACGTTCTTCAACAACCGTATTTAGTTCTTCTTGACTAAACTTCTTCTCTCCTTCATCGACGTTTGTTTCATCGTTATTTACTTCCTCTTCTTGATCGTTGCTAGCATTTTGATCAGTAGGTTCAGTAGAGTCAGCAAATAGTTGTAAGTTGAGAGGTAGTCCTCTGAGTTTCTTCTTCACAATCATTTCTCCTTTTTTGAGTCTTGTTTGACTATGGATTTCCATGCGTCTTTTAATGTCATAAGCACGTTTTGGACAAAATAAATAGCCCTATTTCTAGGACTTACCAACTTGCACTTTCCATAATATTGATACATTGTTTATTGATTGTTGTGTTAACTAGTTTCACCGGGTCATTAATAATTGGTAGCGCAACATCTTGAGTTATAGCCGGGGTTAGAACTATCTTCCCAACATTATTTGTCTCAATTTCTATTTCTCTACCATTAGCTATAGCTTCTAAATCATTATTAGATAACCTTATTAATACTCTCCTCATACTTCCTCCTTTTTGTGCGTTCTTTCGATGAATTCTTTCATCTGCTCGTCTCCTAACATCATTGTCTTTTCCCATTGGTTTTGCTGCAAACCTTTTACAATACGTTCTCGTTCTGTGTCATTTGTTAATTCCCCCCACACCCCTTTAATAAATAAAGCCATAAAAGCAACCAATACTATTATTAAAAAAAGTCCTGCTAATTCACTTGCTATGTGCCACACATCGATCACGTCTCCCATTATTAGAATACAATTTTAACTCGAACTCGGTATTTGAGTTTCTCACCGAACGGTTTATTTTTATATATCAATTGAACAGTAATGGGGTTAATATAGTGTTTCAGTTCAAATAGTCTAGCTTTTAGCCAGATACGTGCTTTTCCTAAAAGCGAGCAATCACAATCAGAACCGTCAAATTCAATGTCTATTACTCGTGGTTTTGTCATTTACTAACCTCCTATAACTCAAATTCATTCCTTGGGTTCGAATTCCCCTTTAACTTTTACTGAGACATCAATAGTTGTCTCATTCCACTCTGGGTCATAACCGATATCGAGTGATACACCGATAAGTCTTTCCTTGTCGATTGTTATCTTTTTTAATTCTTCAATTAGTTCTTTCATATTCCCTCCTATATCAAAATCAATTCGACCCGTTTTATGTTGCTTTAAAAAGCCCCTTCTTTAGTCATTACCTTTTTTGACGAACTTATAAGAAGTCACTTGAATCTCACCGTCTTTATGTTTTAGAGCCTTTCCACTTAAGATGTCTTTTGCAATAAATACCAATTTACTCAACGTATTAAGTTCCTTGTATTCAGCAGTAACTTTTCTTACTTTCATAAGATCGCTCCTTTGTTTGCTTCATATTTTTTAAACAGTTCATCTAAAACAGCTTCATCAACGGCGGGCGCTACTGCACAGTGGCAATGAGGGTGAATAGGTGGGGCGTTTTGTCCGATTATCATATCTCTTACTAGAAATGGGTTGTTATCTGCTACATTTTTACAAAGATCGCAAGCGCTTGGTTCTGGAATTAGGTTAAACTTCTCATAGCCATTCTCTTTAAAAACGATTAAAGCACCTTCGGTTTGAACCCTCGCTTGTTCAGTTACAGCTAAGCGATGGGCTTCATAAGTACTCACTTTAAACCTTTTTCTCAGTAATGGTACGAGGTCTCTTGAGCTTTTTCCTCGCATCAAATTGTTAGACATCATCTTTGCTACATCAATTCGCAGTTGGTCTTGTTTTTGCCAAATATTTTCAGACCAAGTAGCACCCTCGTACCTTACATTTAAAACGGCTTTACCTATCCGTCGGATTGTTTCTTGATCAGGTACGCTTTCGCCTAAAATACCACTTTGCTTTATGATTTCATCAACGAATCCATTCTCGATGAACTTCTTCATCAACTTATACTGACCGTCATGCATAGCGACTAATTCTAAGTCAACGTGATAAACTAAAAGTTCAGCCCTGTTCATTCGCATTTTCAAGTTATATAACTTAAGTTCTGCGTTCGCTTCAGGGCTGAAATCTTTCTCTTTTACGTAGCGTTTTGCTTTATCAGCAAAGGCTTCTACATCCATAGCTGCTACACGTTTTTTAGCTTCTTGTTTAGTAATTCCTTCTTTACTGGCGTATCTGTGTAGAAAAGCATCAATTTCTGTTTCAATATTCTTTTGCGCTCCTCTATAAAGCGTGTCTAGCTCTTTGCGAAAAGACTCTTCATCTTTGATGCGATTTATCATTTCTGCGTTAACGCGTTCTCGCCAGTAAAGGTTGTCCGGGAGATTACTCGGTTTGATCTTCGGCATCGCTATTCACCGCCAAGTCTGTCATTCTTTGTTTCTTAGCAAGGTTTTGTATTAAGCCTTCATCGTCAATCTTTTCTTTCTTGAGACGTTCCAATTCTTGAGAGACATTATCTGTGATATTAGTAATCTCTAAAATAGTTTCGTTAGACATCTCTCCTCCTAAAGCGTTGAAGGCTTCTATCGCTTCTTTAAGTGCTTTCGGTAAATTCAATGTGAATCGAATATCTAAATGATCAATGTTAAAATTTAGAATCGATCCATTTTCAACACCTAAGTAGCCTATAAGCTCATATCGGCGTTTCAGTGACTTCTCAAAATGTGCCATCGTGTCAATAATACGTTGGTCTAAACCAAACATTTTCTGTCTGACTGCTTCGCCCGTTTGAACGCCCCCAAACTTTTCATCGCTTAAATTAGGCACGCCTGTTTCAGCGTGAATATCGTCTTTCAAACGCGTCTTAAACGCTTCAGCACCGCCCGAGTCATAAGACTTCTGTAGGAACTTCGCGTCAACATCTCCCACCGGTTTATTATCTTGGTCAGTAGGAGGTTTCAAGTGCATAAGACGGGATTGCAGCATTTTTTGAAGCCAATCTATTTGTTGTTCCGGTGTAGAGTTTCGAGGCATGTGCATTAGACCTTTGATCATCAATATGGCATCTGAAATATCCTGCATATAGTTTGCTGTATCCGATTGTGCCGCGTCGTAAGCATCAATTTTACTGAGATGTGTTTCATAGGCTCCAATTCCTAACTCGTTACCTAAGTATTCAGTGATTTGAATTTGATTGACTGCGTATTCATCGATGTCCTCGTCAAAAAGTTCATTTTGTTTAAGCTCCAACAAGTAAACGTAATTATCATTACCGTACATTTCAACGATTAATGTGTTGTCATCTTCAGAAGTAAATTGCGTTTTTGGGTAGTATCTTACGGCAGCGACGGAATGTTCAGCATGGGTGTTATCATAAATAACAAAAGTCTGTCTCACATCAAACTTACGAATGCGGATCTTGTCTTCTTGATTTTGATAAACATAATCATAAGCTCTGCCTGTTTCTGCAATCGTCTTAATCAGTGATCGGTTAAGCTGATACGTATTGTTCTGTCGATCTACTTCATGTAGAAAGTCATTAATTGTCGCGTTTTCTTCTTCTTCTAATTCCTCGTCATAGTATTCGACAATTATTTCTTTACCAGCAATATACCCTTGAATAAACGTCGCTACTAAATCACCAAAGTTATGAACGAGGCGATTATCTGCCATTTCTTTATTTTTCACTCGGTTATACTCTAAAATCGTGTGGTTATCACCTCTTGCATAGTCTTGTAATTCGATTAATCGAGGTTGCTGTATTTCACGGTGATGTTTGATGTACTTGATTAGCAATTCATAGTTGTTATCGAGAAGGCTATTCATATCATTGACACGGTACCTTAAACGCGACTCTTCGTGGAATCGCTTTTTAAGTCTTTTTCGCTTCCCAAAAGAATTTATAAATGGTGTTGCGTTATCTTGCATTTAATTACCTCCTTACAAGAAGCCGAAACCTCTTCTTAAAATATCGTATTCTTCTTCGACGTCGCCATCGTCTACAATAAATTGACTCACGTCTTCAGCAACCCCCGTTAATGAGTCGGGTGCATCGTCGTGTTTGTTCTTGCCTTCTTTTTGAAAGGACATTAGTTGTTCATAAAGTTCTGGCCATTTATTATGCCAACCTTCAGGAAAATAAATATGCTCCATACACCATGAAGCATGAGTCAGTATTCTAGCTATTTTATTCTTGGTTTGGTGGAACCAGTTGATTACTGTGTAGTTGCTATTAAATTGTCTATTTAATATGCGTTCGACGCTTCTGGCAAAGCCCCGCCCACCATTATTTGATTCAAACTTTGCAAAGTTCACTTTGTTTTCGTATAACTTAGCTGCTAACGCCGGTTCTGTAATTTCCATTGCGTCTTTTGTAAACAAGACGTCCAAGATATATGCCTCATTATCGAAAGTAACGCCATAGATGTAGGTTGCGAGGAAGTCAGCTCCCGTATCCGCCGTATCCGTGTAGGAGCGAATCTGTTTAAATTCTGGTAGTTCGCCGGTGTAGGTTTTGAATCCACTGTATAAAGCTCCTTCCACATCTATTGGGCTTTGTTGATAGTTTGCTGCGGCTATTTCAGGACTCATTGACTTTGTTTTTCTGTTGAACTCTCGGGCTGATAACACTTCTTCACAAAGCATCGTGCCATCATCTTGTTTCGCTTTTAGATTGATGTGCTTGATCTTGTATTCTCTACTTAAATCCGTTAATACACGACCTGCTAAGTCTTTAGAGTGCCACCTCGTCATGATGATAAGTAACTTACCACCTTCTTCTAAACGGGATAACATTGTATCGGTGAACCAACTCCAATGCTTTTCGAGAACATTTGCGTTGTTTGCTTCTTCAGCACTCTTAATAAGGTCATCAATAATAATAAAATCGGCTCCGAATCCGGTTGCTGTTCCTGTAGGCGAAGTAGCTAAGTAGTTTACGGTTGGACTTCCTTCTAAACTCCACATGTTCATTGCCCCATCACCAAACTTTATCTTAGTACCGGGGAAAATATCGCTATAAACGATAATATCTTCTTGAGCTTTCACTTCTGAGATAGCGTTACGCACCTGTTTAGAAAAGTTTGTTGATAGAGTTTCGTTATATGACCCTGTCATAACGCGTTTAGTGTGATCCAAACCTAGTAACCATTGTGTGAATTTTGTAGATGTCAGTGATTTACCATGTCTTGGTGGAACGTTGACCACTAAAATATCATTATCGTCTGTTAAGAACTCCTGCATGTCATCACATAAGTCGATTAAATATTGCCGTGACGGTTTATAAAACTTAGGAGTTGTTAGTTGACAGTAATCAAAAAAGCTCTTGCGAGCTAGAGCTTTTCGAACCTCTTGAACATCAATCCTCACCATATTTAGCCGCCAACTTTCTCAACTCATCGACACTTAATTCGTCGTACGGGTTAGAAGTCTTAACATTCATTCCTCCGCTTACTTCAGTCTCACGTTTGTCTCGCCACTCTTTAGGTTTTCGGTTCTTCAACCAAAATATCTGTGCGGTGGTATTAGGTGGTGCATACTTTTTAACTTCTACAACCTCGCCTTTGTTTGTTACCATTTCCTCGGTGTATTTATAGCCGAGTGCGTTTTTAAGTAAGGCATTCTCTACTTGCCTATCTACTACGGCTTTACCCTTTTTTAAGGACTCAAATATTGAAGGGTATTTCTTTTTCCAGTTATTAAGTGTTTGCTCACTCACGCCTATATTGTGAGATATTTGTCTGTCCGTGAGGCCGTCTCTTGCCCAACCTTCGATCTCTAATAAGCCTTCTTCTGTTATCCAATACTCGTATTTAGCCACGGCCTCACTCCTTTCAGTGCATAATAAAAAGACCTCTTTTGAGGTCTATAGCTTTCATACTTTATAAATCATATACAGACTTTGGATCTTTTAAAAGATTTTCGATTGCCTCATTCACGGTGTCGCCTTTCGCCATGTTACTTATATCTTCTCTTGAATTTACAGTGCCATAGCAAACGCCCCAATTTGAAGTGAATTTCATTAATGTAAAATGACCATCAAATTTTTCATTGGCGACTTCAATCATCTTATAAAAGTTTCGAACATCTAAAGCTTCTTCTTTCATAAATATAACTCTCTCCCTTTTTGATATAAATATACCAAAAACCGCCCTCGTCGCATAGGGCGGAAAAGAAAGGAGGTGATTTTGGTTGTACGAGTGAGCGGAACAATCACAATCCGCAATGCAACTGGTAAGGATTTGCACCTTACATAACACATTACTGTTCAAGGGTTGCCCACGTAATATGTCTTATCCCTTTTAAGCGTCTACCTATTCCGCCACAGTTGCTAAAAGTCTTTTTTGTCTATATTTTTAGAACACAATACATAGACTTTAATTATATACTCACCTTGCGGCGACCAGTCTGTCAGTTTTCCACACGCCCGAAGCGAACTGCATCAACTGGGATTGTTTTTGAGCTATTGCTCATTATAACAATATCATCTATTCCAAGTGACATTCCATGACATCTTGAAAATCTTTTAATGCTTGACCGTGCAATCTATAAATATGCCTTACTTCATAGTCCATTAGCTTTGCTACATTCTCCCAATCGTAACCTATGGTGTAGCGGTATCTTAATAATGTTTGACTTGTCTTATTTTCGACTTTATCAATGAGTTCTGATATTTTAATTTTTAAAGCCGTTAGTTCGTCTGATTTATCAGCTATTTTGATAGCATAATCGGACAGTTGTGCAAACACATCATCTGGTCTACCTCCTCGTGAGGATTGGACTTTCATATCAGTTATGCTTGCCCTTCTAAGAGTTAAATTAAATATTGTCTCTCTTTCCATGGACAAAGCTTTTATCTCGTCATCAATCCAAAACAACTGCGACAAATAATCTTTTGCCCTCATTCGTCACCTCCGAATATTTTCTGTAGTCGTTCTTTGCTAATGATAAAATTGTGTTTATCTAGAACTAAAAAAATAATGTCGAGAGCTTCTTCTACTGTAAATACTGCCTTCTTGAAGATATAAGCTACTTTTTCATAAACAGACAAAGAGTTAAAATATTCTTTTTCTTTACGCTTTAGTGATACTTCCATTTTATGTTTTGCTCTCGCTACTGCTCTGTGCCTATCATTCGCCATTTTAAAACACCTCGAACAGATCCATGCTTGGTGTTACTTCTTCAATGGCAACTACTGAATGATATTTTACTTTTGCTTCAGTTTCTGCTTCTTGAATCGTATAAGCATCAAAATAAACATATCTTTGATTTCCGTGAACATCTTTTACTAAAATCTTAAATTGCTTCATGCTTCCCTCCTTGAAACTGGTCAGGGTGTCTTAAGATATAAGTATTCCCACTCGCTTCAATAACGGTTGCTTTCCCATTCTTCATCTTCTTGATCGTTACAATCGGACGGTAGCGGTCGCCTGCCTTACGTTTTTTCAACGATTTCACTCCCCACTAAAATACTTAACAACCTATCAATATCTGCTGGTTTATGCCCGTCATATTCTGGCGCATATTCCAATTCTTTTACATTAAACATATCCCAATCTTTTAAATGATAGTGATAAGTATATTGACCTTCTGGAGTATTAATTCCAACATTAAAACTATCTTCAAACATTGTTCCGTCACTATGTTTTTTAGCTTTCCATGCAATCTCTTTGTTTTGATTGCAGATAATAGCAAACAACATCATGCGATGATAGTAAAGCTCATCAAAAGTATGCCATTTGTCTGAAATTCCTTTTGTGCTTAGTCCTTGCTCTTTTCCTAACAGAATTAAATTGTTTATTGATTCGGTGAATTCTTTTTCTTTCAATCAAACTCGTCCTTTCTGTATATTGATGATAAGATTAGCACTGTTAAAAGCACTGGAATGATTAGGTGCATTTAGTCACCTCTTTATTTTGTTTTCTCCTTTTGATTTCTTGGTCAGTGATATATTTTGCATAATTTACCGATTTGGATAACATGTTTAATTCTCTCTCTGATAAATTCTCAGTCGATAAATCAAATAAATCAGCACATAAGTTTTTAAACTTTAATTGATTCATATTCATTTAGTCAACCTCCAACAAATCGCTAATCTTAGTCGGTTCCTCATCTTCCCATTTGATGAAAGGGAATAAATTATCATTTAATTCGATACGTTCACCATTATCGCTGGTAGACCAATATGCATCATATGCTTTGTGTGGTTTATCATAATAAGCATATAACCACCCTGCTTTATTTCTTGCCAAATAATATATATCACATACATTTTCCAAGACATTCTTTTCAACATCTGATAATTTTATTTCTCGCTCTTCAATCGGTGTCGAAGCGTATTCTACGCATAGTTTTAAAAGGTTTTCTTTATCTGATTCGCTCATTTCATAAAAATTTTCATATCTTGTATCGAGCGCATAGGTTTCACTAGTTCTTACACTACAATAATATGCACTACCTATTTTAATGTATATACCCTTATCCACTACTCCGATTTCCCAATCTTCATTAATCTCTTTAACTTTTTTAATAAATTCTTTTGTTAACATTTAATCAGCCTCCTTCTTTTCCAGTTCAAGTAACCTATCTCTTAGCATTAATAAAAAATCTTCAACATCTGGGTCTAAGGCATCATCGACAAACTGTTCAATTTCTTTTATTAATTCTTTCATTTACTTGTCCTCCAATAACTCTTTTATTTTTTTAACGTGACTGGTCCTAAAATATGTATTACTCTTTATAGGCCTAAAACAACAATAATATTTTGGATATTCACTCTTTTTTAATACACCACGAATGACATCGCCATCAAAAAATGATAATTCGACATTCTTACCTAAATAGGTTTCAAGTTTTTCTCTTTTCATTTTTAGTCCTCCAATAGTTCTGGGTTTTCATAGATATTTCCGATGACTTGAATTTCGGTTTGAGAATTATTAGAATTCGTTTCGCTAACGAAATACTGCAAGGGATCTCCGTTAATGTGATATAAGCCCTCTAAAACATCGTATAAAACCACACCCTGTGTTGAGTCGGTTTTGATTATGTCGCCGACAAAGATGTCGGTACCATTTTTGTCCTTAAGAAATGTTGATTGCATAAGAACAACTTCATCAGGTCTGCATTTAACAGCATGAACTGTTCTTAATCTCCCATTAAACTCGTCATTAGCGACACTAGATACGTATACTTCGTTTTCCATCTCATTAAATCCATAACAACCTCGCATTTTGTTTGTCGCTTTATCCCACGCTCTAAATTTTGGTAGCATTTATTTATCCTCCTCTTTTATTGTTTAAAATAAACTACTTTGCAAAGGCACATTAGATAACATCTCTTCTTTTGCCTTTTTATAAAAATCTTTTTTTATTTCAAAACCGTAAGAATGTCGACCTAGCTCCAAACTGGCTCTCAACGTTGACCCGCTCCCTGCGCAAGGATCAATAACGATATCCCCTTCATCTGTAAAAATTTCAATTAGACGTTTCAATAATTGAACGGGCTTTTGCGTTGGATGAACTTTGGGAATTGTTTTTCGACTGTCATTTTCCCAATTAAACCAGTTTTTTATCATTTTCCCGTTATTTCTAAATTTAGGTAGTTTATCTCGGTATAATACAACGGCATATTCAGTCGCTCCTACAATTTTCATGTTAGATTTCAAAACTTGCGAAGAACTTTTTTTACAAAAAATAATCGGATAATTGTTTTTAAAGCCGTATTTCTTACCATAATCTATTACCATTTGTATTTGTTGAAAGGCACAAAAAACGATCATTGCTGGCGCTTGATTTCTCTCTTTTGGCTCTTTCTTTAATAACTTTGAACAAAAGTGCATATATTCAGAAATTCTGAAATCGCTGTCTGTATCAAAAAATTGTTTTCCAGCTTTTTCTGACTCACCTTTCTTATTATCTCCGTCCACATACCATTCCAAACTACTTGCATACGCATTATTTCCTAAGTTGTAAGGAATGTCTGCAATAACAAGCTGGGCTTTTGGAATTCCATATCTTTTATAATTTTGAAAATGATCGTTGTAAAGCTCGCACTTAACTTTATTCACTCGCCTTCTCCTTTCCTCTTTCAAACAAGTTCTCTATCTTTCCTTGGCTATGGAAATTCTAAAATGGTAAATCATCTTCATTGATTTCTGACTTTCCCATGCCTATATTACTGAAATCTTGCGCCTGTGAGCCGTTTTGTTGTGTAAACGGTTGATTATATTGGTTGCTAGGAGAAAAGGTCTCCTGTGGCACGTTTTGCCGATTTGAAGGGTATGTCTGCTGGCTGTTGTTGTCTATTGGTCTTTGCTCTGTGACTTCTTTAGGTTCCAACAAATGGAAGTTCCTAACATTAACTTCTGTGATATAAACTTTATTCCCTTGGTCGTCATCATAATTTCTAGTTTGGATAGCTCCTTCTAAACCAATTAGTGACCCTTTGCGTGTAAAATTAGCTAAGTTCTCTGCAGCTTTACGCCAAATGACACATCTTATAAAATCTGCTTCACGCTCGCCTTGTTGATTAGTAAAACTTCTATTCACTGCTAGAGTAAAACTTCCAACTGGTGTGCCAGATGAAGTATATCTAAGGTCTACTTCTTTAGTTAGACGACCTATTAATTGGACGGTGTTCATTATTTTCCCCCTATTTTTCACTGATTTTTGCCAATGTTTCCTCGGTTAGTAAAATTGATTTGTTTATCTCTTTATTGTCTGTAAGCTTGTTTCTGCTGTTAATCTTCGATAATGATTTTCGTGAAATACACATAAGATTATCGAGTGAGATATTACTTTTGTCTTGATCAATAAAGATTATTACACTCCCTTTGGGAACTGGCCCATGTTCCTTTTCCCATAACCAAATATGTTTCCCTATCCAGTTATTATTCTTATGGCCATCCCTTATTTTTATTTCAGTGTATCCATCTTTATTTACTCGTTCTGTTCCAATTGGTTTTCGATTGTGGGGAACTATTCATTTTTTGAAATAAGTATGTTCGCTTTTAGGGTTTGGACCCACCTTTTTCCCTTTATTTGCTGGCACGTGACCTTTAACAAAATGACCAGCAAGGCCACTTCTTATTTTTAGTCGTTTCTTTTCATTTCTTATTTGATTTACACTTAAATTCATGTTGAAATGACTATTAAACATTTCGGTCAACTCTTTATTGCCGACCCCTTTAACGTTATCTTTTAACCACTTTTTATGATCGTCGTAGAAAATCTTATTTTTGGGATTCATAGGCTAACATCTTTGGAACAGTAACTCGCCCACTATACTCTGCTTGTAATTTCGCAGCATCTAATGCTAGCTTTGAGTTTTCAATGATTGACTTTGACACATCTGTCATCGCTTTCGCTCGGCTAATTTCTTTATCTAATTGCTCCTCTGTTAAATCTTCATCGTTCAGCCGTTCTAACATTTCAAATAAATGATTGTTTAAATCTTGATTAGTATTTCTTACCATTTATTTCCCTCCTAAAAATATTCATGTGTGAATTTGCCCGTCTTGTAATCATATTTAGCTATCGTTAAAGGGATCTGATACTTGTTCATTAATAACTGCATACATTTAAAATCCTCCCATCAAGATTTCAAAGTTTCTTTCAGTCTTTTCTTCATTTCTTCTTGCTTTTCTTTACTAACAACTTCTGATTTCACTTCTTGCTTATTCGTCATAAAGCTTGGCACTGGTTCAGTTTTTATGTGCTGATTACGGGTCTTATTCGGACTATTCATCTGTAAGACAAGCTTGTCATAATGTTTCCGTACTTTAGCTGGACTTAGAATAGTATTTTGCCAAAAGTCGTTATTCTGACACCAAATAACAACATTCTTCACTTGACTTAAATCTCTATTATCTAATTCGACTAATTTTCTGAAATCATCTGCCCAGTTTTGTAAATTAGGTTCTTTATGTTCAGGATTCCTTTTTTTGATAAGAGATAATAAAAATTTGGAAAGTAAGAAATAGTTAGAGTCCTCAGCATATCGAGACTTCGATTGCTGAGACTTATTACTCTTTTTCTTTATATCTATATCTATCTCTTTCTCTATCTCTTTCTCTGTGTCACTTTTCTGAACAACAATGTCACTTTTCTGAACGTTGTTGTCACAATGTGACGGTTCGGGAAGCTCAGTCAGATTTTCTTTTGCTCTGAGTTTTCTCATTCGCTTAGCAGAATCAGTCTCGCTTCCAATCATTTCATTTATTTGTTTAAGATAGAGTTCTCCCGTCTCTAACATTTCCACAAGACCAATTTGTTCAAATGTTTTCATTGCGACTGCTACTGTATCTAATGACGTGCCAGTTAGTTTTGCTAGTGCTTTTACATCGTATGGAATTAATTTCTCTCCTACATAGCGAACCAACTTACCATTATCTTTTAAAGACTCTAAGCATAGTTTTAAATAAAAAATCACATAATCTTTTCCGTTTTCTTGATCTTCTATCCATTGAATTGTATCTTCCTTAAAGAAGTTTTCATTTAGTTTAAGCCAGTAATACCGTTTGTTTTCACTCATTACATCACCCCTAATTCTTTTAGATCTTCCCTGGATAATTTAATTGGAACCACATTCCATTCTGCGCAAAACCAATCTAACCCTTTGTTATGTATTAGTTGATGGTGTTCCCTGCAGAGAGGTAAAAATGTTGACTCCAAATGATTATGTTTACTTCGGTTATTGCCCATACCAATTAGATTTGTTGCATGATGTATTTCTGCGTATTTATGACAAGCAACACACATTCTTTTCATAGTCATCTTGTAAACATACTTAGTAATATCGCTCGGTACGTACCCAACTGGATGCTGAAATGGTATTTGTTTATCAATGCAGTAATGAATTATCATATCTAACCATTCTGCTACTTCTTCTTTTTTCATTTTATTTCTAGCAATCGAAGGCTCTTTATCTGTGTCTTTTTCAATCATATACAAAGCTTTCATGTTAAGATTGATTCGACCCTTACGTTCTCCTGTATAATCATGTATGTCTCCGATTAATGCCCAATAGTGCTTCCTTTGCTGGTCTGTGCTACTCCCTTTAATCCAAGGTTCAAAATATCCAAATATGCGACCGTTCCATATGTTTTCTGTAAATTTATTAAAGTCAATTGAATCATGTGTTTTTAGTAAAATTTCATGGTCATTAAAGTTTTTAACCTCACAGCGCATAATATCCCCTCTTTAATTTTTTTCAGGATAATAGCGTTCAACTTTCATACCTGTACTAACAAGATATTCATTTAAATTGTTAAACTGTTTTATTGTCCCTCTAATTTTGATAATATCTTCTACAATTTTTTCTTGAGGTTCTTCATCTTTGATGTTTTTTATTTCTAAATCTTGGTTGTGGAGATTTGTGTTTATGTTTTCTTCCTGGATCTTATTTTCTTTTTGAGCAACAAGATTTTTCTTGTCTTCTCCTGCTTTAAAAATCCTTTGCAGTATTTCTTGAGAGTCGATTCCCCTGTCAAACATAGCTATCCAACCAGCGGTATCTTCTAACCCACTAGCTAGTACAGCTTGTTCAATGACTTTCAATTCCTGTTTTCTCTTTTCAATTTTTTCTTTTATATCTTTTACTTGTTGTTTGATTTCTTCTGCTATTTGTTCTTCAGAAAAAGTTCTGTTCGTCCACTTTGGATTGTGCTCTATTTCAAACCCCTCTCCGTGATTAGAAATCAAAACTTGAATTAAATCTTCTTTTTCCTGTCGTTCACACGCTTCAAAATCTTTGATATTATTTTCCAATTCTTCCCAAGCTTCGTTATAAATTGAAGAGATACTTTTCATATCTTTTTCAAAAACTTCTAACTCTTTCAGCTTGTCATTCTTTACTTTTTTTCTAGCAGTTTCTACTTCTTCTCTAAGTTTTTTAACTTCTGCTCTTTGTTTTTTAGCTGTTTGATAGGTCTCTTCACTAGCAACAACTATGCCTTTATATTTGTTAGCAGTTTTTTCTGCATATTCCTTGATTTGATTTAAATTTTTAATTTCGTATGAATCAGGTTTAAACTCCACAATTTGCATCAATTCTTTCATTTTAATTCCCTCCCCAATTAATAACTTCTTGTTCTTCTTTTTGCTTTTTCGCGTCTGACTTTGCTTTCGCTTCCAACTTTATTAACCATGGGACAACCTGGTTCCACATGTCAGGAGTGATTTCTTCTGTACTTTTAACTTTTAAATACTCAACTATCCACTCATCTAATTGTTGACGCGAAACTTTCTTAATATTTTGAATAGATGTTCTTAATTGATCAGCACGTTTAATCGTTTCTTCTAAAATCGGTTTTTGTGCTTTGTTAAATCTTTCTTTTTCTTTTTTGTTATGACCGATACTTTGGCTCGCTTCGTTTCCATCATCATCAACATCACTTGCTATTCCAAAGGCGCTTGATAATGAATAGCGCCTAGCGTAAGTAATAGCTGAACCCATGCCTTGTGCGGTCGGTTTGTCTGCTTTTAAATAAAGTGGATCAAACTCAATAAATTCTCCGCTCGAATGGGTGATTATAGTCGTAACTCCTGCCTGTCCCTGCTCATTAGTGATTGTAGATTGAACATAGGCTAATCCGTGATTGTGCGCTACATTGTCTATTGACTGAACCACATTTTCCAAAGGAACATATTTAGATTTAAAAAATGGGTTATCTGCGTCTTTTAAAGGTTGCTTGAATTCTTTTTTAAATTCTGACAAAGCCTTAAAGATGTTTTTTGTTGATTCGCTAAACCTCACTAACAATTCACTCCTTTGCGCAATTCATATCTATCAAATTGTCTAAAATACTCTGCTATTTCAGTCGGTTCATCATAAATAAGATCCCCATCAAACTCAATTACTGAATCACCTTCATAAAGTGCTTCGCCCTTCCAATCTTTAGCAACTGGCAAATCTTCATCTGGTTCCAATGGAACCCCTAAACTGTCTCGTGAGCCTTTTAAAAATCGTTGATTCATGGTATAATCCTCCTAGATTTATGTGTTAGTCCGCATTGCCGTGCGGACTTTTTTTATGTTGTTTTTCATTAGTACCATCCCAACTCTTCAAAAAGTAATGAAACAAACGGCCATGCAATAATGGAGAAAAACAGAAAATTAAGAACGAAGTAAAGAATATTATCTTGTCTTTTCTTCATTTCTTGCAGTTTTTCTCTTTTAAGTCTTTCACAGTTTTCTTCTAGTTTGATGTTCATTTAACTTTCCTTTTCCCTAAATTCATTTACATCCACTCCTAATGCATCTGCTAATTTAAAAGCAGTTTCTAATCGTATAGTTTTCTTTGTCTTTCCATTCACTATGTTGTGGACTAGTGAGTAGGTTAATCCTGATTTTTTTGCTATTTCATAGATACTTCTTCCATCATCAATGATTATTTTTTTTATTTTATTTAACATGTTTACCCCCATATCTTGTGTATTGTTTTTATCTAAGCACTACATCTTGTTGATCGTGTATCTTGCTTGTGATATATTTAAATTGTATTGCCCCACATTTTAGTGATAAATGGTGCGTATCGGGTGAATTCAGTGAAACCCTAAGTCTAATTCACTGAGCCAAGCCTTAATTGGAAGGTGCAACGCATAGGTCTTGAAATAATAGGCCCACGAGTGCCCGACATCTCATTGAGATGAAGATATATGCTGAACTCATAGGAAACTATGAGAAGTACCAGATAAAAAGCTGGTGCGATAACAGATTTGAAAGAATCGGTATTTACTGCAACATTGAAAGATGGAGAAATTTCTACAATTCAGACTGGAGTGAATGATTTATTGAAGAACTCGACAGAACTTGCTAAAACATTCGCTAAGTCTAACTTGGGAACAGAAGCTCTTTCTCATATAACGCCAGATGTAATCAACGCTACCAAGTCGTTTGCTAATGGTATAAGTAGTATTTCTGATTTAGGTAATACAAAAAATTAGAAAGCGAGGTAAGAAAATGGATTTGAAAATTGATGGTACTTTAACGCCCGACTTGTCTAGTCCTAACAAAAATTTTGTTGATATTAAAGAATCTTAATTTTTTTGTCCTTTATTTTAATTCCGTTTTTATTCACTACAATGTTGCTGAATTGGTTTCCCACTCGCCCTACCACTACACCGACTATCAATCCTGTAGTGACTAGGGCGACGTTTTTAATTATGTTTTTCATTTGCGTTCCTCCTTACTTAAATTTTTCTGCATCCATTTTTCTAAGGAATTCAATAAATCTAGAGATAATTACTATCGTCGTCTTTTGCGTCGGTTTAATCACCCCGTCTGAAAATTCTGGATCTTCATACATTTCTGAAACGTATCTAGCAGCTTGTTGTTTTCCAAGTCCTAGAATGACTTCAGGTAGTTTTTGTGTGGTTGTGGCAAACGCAACATCTGTCGGTATTGGTGTCAGTTCCATGATTATCCTCCCTCCTTTTAGACCTCACTTTGTCGCAGATTGAACAGTAAAACGTCTTTGTCTTTTCTGTTTGATTCGTGATTACCATTTCTTTATGACATGCTGGGCACTTCATTAATTGACACCCTCTACTTCCATAATTTTTAAAATGCCAGGTGTCGGGTTCAGCTCGCTACCACTAAACGATTGATAAGATAAACTGTCTAAGTAGATCATCAAATCTTCAAAACTTTCTCTTTTAACAGCTGTGTATCGAACAACATTCATCACATTTTTAATACGAGAATGAATTCTTCGTATGAATAAACCTTTCCACCCTTTGAATAAGTTGTCGCTATAATTTAGTCTTGTCTTTGCTAAGTGTTCTTTAGCAAATTGGTTCGCTAACGTGTGAACTTTTGATTGAATTTGTTTTTGTTCTTCATAATTAATCGTGATTTCTTTAGTGACGCGTTCAACTAAATTGGTCATTCGTTTTTCAGAATCTTCAACGTCTTTCTTCATTTGTTTCATTTCACGAACTAGTTTTAGTTGTGTTTGAATTGTATGCTCTAATTGTTCTAAACCTTGTGGATCTAACGTTGCTAAATCAGTCATTTATAATCTCTCCTTCTAAAATAATTTTTTGAGACAATAGGTCATTTATATCTCGAGTAAAACGATTTAAATTATTCAACAATTGGTTTAATTCTTGTTGAACGAGTGGGTCACTCTGCGCCAGCGAACTCAAATCGCTGTAAACAAGAGCACTTGCTTTGCTTAAAAAGCTATTGCTTTCTTTCAGTAACTTGTGCAAGTCGTTATACTCACTAATCTTCTTTTGCGTTTGATTCAATTGACCTTGTGAAGCTTGAATCGCTTCGTTGAGTTCGTCATACTTAATTGATTTTTTATTGACTTCCTCTTGTTCTCTCAACAACTTCTGATGTTCTTCTATCAGTCGTTGGTTAGTTATTTGCAACTGACTAACCTTTGATTTGATTTCATGGTAGTCGTTGGGGAAAACTTCCTTTTCAACCACCTTAGTTACCGTTTGTGGTTCTTGATTTGAAAGTTCGTTGATGATCTCATCTTTTTGTTTGAGTTGTTTTTTTAATGACTGCAATTCTCGAACGGTCGGCTGTTCGCCTTGCTCAATTTTTTGCATTTGTTCTTGTTTTTGTTCTTCTGGAAGTGTGGCGATTAGATACATGTTTTCTAAACCTAAATTGGGAGTTGACTTCCAATTTGGGAAATTTTCATAAACAGCAATATATTTATTAACCTGTTTACTTGATATTGAAAGTTTAGTTTCACACCAGTTCATGAAGTTGCCGTGAGTTAAGTCATTCTCTTTAATGTGCTTTAATCTTTTACCAATTTCCCAAAAAGATTTTTTCCCTAATTCAAAGAATGAAAAAATTTCTTCTTCTACAACTTTTAAATCGTTTGATAATGATAGTTCGTTCAATTGCATGCTCCTTTCTTAAAATAAATTTTGGTATAATCTCTTAAAGGAGATGATTTTTTGCCAAATATTCAGATAATTAATTTAGAAAACGCTTTTGATTTCATTGATTCTCTAACTTTTTCAGACTGGATTTCCTTTATAGCTTTATTAGTCTCTCTTTATTCGGTTTTTTACATTCGCAAAGAAAATTCATATAGAATTCAAATTACAGATTTATTTATTGATGAAGATGATAAATATAACCCTCCGATGTTACAGTTTTCGCTTTTTAACGATTCAAAAAATAGTGTTACAATTAAAAACTTAGAGATAAAAAATGTCGATGGTTCCTCTATCAATTTTTTGCCTGACTATATTCCTAGCGATGATTACTATTCTAATTTCCCAAGAGTAATTTCACCGGGTGAATATCAGCAACCGTTTGAAACAGAGATAATCATTCCTGCTAATAAAGACCAGTACTTTTCGTATTACCTTTCTTCTCCTATTAAAGAAGCGAAAATAACAATAACAACTAAACAAAATTTAAGACACTTTAATAAAAGTCAATCATTTATCGTTAAATTTTCTAAGCTTAAGTAAAATCGTTATATTTAAAATCAAATGAATTATTAAAAGAACATTAGTTAAAGTCATGAGAGTCTCTCCTTTCGTGATATACTCTCCTTAGAGGGAGGTGAAAATTAGTGACCGAATTTGCAAAATATAAGAGAAATTACGCTACCGAACGCGCATATGAACTTACTAAGTTAGCAATTGAAAATAACATGATTACTCCTAGCAGCGACCCTAAGGAAACCGCCTTAAAAGTCTACGAATTCTTTGATAATTTAACCGAAAAGTTAATTATTGATTCTGATAAATAACTTAACTAATTATTTGATCTTTAAACTTGAGATTGAATATTGAACTTATTCTCTATATAAAGTTCAACTTCAACTTCATAATTTTCTAGAGCTTCTAATTCTTTTAGAAGCTCTTTTACTTCTTCAAAATCATTTGCCGTTACTTTAACTTTCAACGATCTATACATTTAAATTCTCCTTTCTAGGATGGCTGTTTGGTTTTCCGAACTTTGACATTAAAAAAATATTGGTCTCTTTCTTCGTCAGGAATTGATAAAGCTTCAGATAAGTCAATAATTTCTTGGCTATCAAAATAACCTTTTCCATTTAACTTTCTACTCAAGGTAGACTCTGACATATCAATTAAAGGTGTAAGATTTTTGTAAGTATTAAACTTTTCTTTAATCCGACCTTTTAATTTTGAATAATCAAAAAGCATAAATTTCCTCCTTTCTGTTCGTTTAACCGAACTTTATAATCTTATTATACGTATTTCCGAACTGATTGCAAGCATATTTTCCAAAATATTTTTATTTTTTGAAAAATACCTATCACTATTGACTTTTTAGTTCGGTTATGCGAAAATTATTTTACATTATAAGGAGGTGAGAAAGTGAAATTTTCTACTAGATTAAAAAATGTTTTAAAAGAAAAAAACATGACCCAATCTGAATTATCTAAAAGAACTGGTATTTCGAAATCAGTTATTAGTGAATGGCTTTCTGATAAATATGAACCCAAACAAGATAAAGTATATATTGTTGCAGACGCTCTTTCATTAAGTCCTTCATGGCTGTTTGGTGTTTCTGATAGCAAATCTATTGATCAAAGTATTCTTAATATATACAACCAACTAAACGAAACCAGGCAAAATAAAGTTTATTCTTTTGCTGAACATCAATTGCAAGAACAAAAATCAGAATTAGAATATTATGGTCAAACGGCAGCTGGTGATCCACTAATAGGAGAACAAGTTGCTCCAATAATAAGCGACAGTCTAACAGTAAGATTATTAGTAAACGGAGACTCAATGGAAGACCTTTATCATGACGGAGATATTGTTACTTACAAAAAGCAACCTACTTTAGAAAACGGAGAAATAGGTATATTCGTTTTAAACGGTGGTGTCACTATGAAGAAATTTAAGAAAAATGGAGATATCAGATTACAATCACTCAACGACAAATACGAAGATATTGTTCTTACTGATAAAGATGATTTTACAATTTTAGGGAAAGTGATTAAATAAAAAAACGCCACTCACAAGCGGCGAACTTGTTGAGTGGCTACCCTCAGGGTTTAATATTACAATATAAAAATAACATATTTCAGGAGGAAATGGAATGAAGAAAATTATTTCTGCTATGTTGTCTTCTAGTTTATTGTTGTCCACCGTAAGTGTCTATGCTCAAGGAAATCATCAAGTCGCTATTGGTGGTTCTAATACTGAACCCGATATTGAACATCTCATTTCTTTACTTGGTGAAGATAGCGATGAATTAGTAATAGTAAACGGCAACGACTTAAATGAATATTTAAATGATGGCTCAAATGAATCTACAGGAGTTTTTTCAAGCGTATCAGTTGAATTTTTAGAACAAGATTCTGGTGTAGAGGTTGAAATAGTTACTCCTGAAAACATAACTGAAGTTTCAGCTACTACATATAGAAATGTCGCAATTGCTGCCGGAGCTAAAAATGTTCTTATTCAAGTTGCTGCAGCAAAACCCGTAACCGGTCACGGAGCATTGGCGGGTGTTTACAAAATTTTTGATGATGAAGGGATGGAACTAGCGGCAGATGATATCGAAAATGCTGAAAAACTAGTTGATATAGAGCAACTTTTATCTGACGAGACAAACATGAAAGATAGCGAAATTTCTAAATTTATTGCTGAGTTTCATTTAGCGATTATCGAAAAGATAGATGAAAAAGAAGAACTAGAAAAATCTGACATCTCTGACATCTTAGATGCCAACATTTCTAAATATAACTATGTCTTTACCGATGAATTAATGACTAACCTTACTGAATATGGTATAGCCTTCTCTAAATCTGATAATGCAAGAAATCCTGAAACTAAATCTTCTTTTGAAAAGACTTTAGAAAACATCGAAGAAATTGCAAAAACGTATAAACACGGAAACGTAGAAGTTACTTTTAACGATATATACTTTACGGATGAAAGAGATATGTATTCCGATAAAGATTTCGACAATGTTTTAGTTTTAGATTACGAAGTAGAAAATAAGGGTGACCAAATGAGTATACCGTCAGATCAATTGTTTAAATTGTATGTAGATGACAACTCGGCTGAATCTTATATCCTTCCTAATTATACTTTCGACGATGTTTCTCCAGGCAGAAAAGGAAAGGGAATCGTCGGATTCGCATTTAATGGGAATTATGAAAAATTAGAATTAGAGTTAAAGGATTATAACACCTTCAATGAAAAACCAACCATAATTGAAGTTCCAAAAAGTTTAAAGATTAAATAGAAAACAGCCACAACCCACCATTTTAAGAGTAAATAGTGAAGTATATGGCCTTTTATTTCACTAAGAAAATAGTAAGCGAAAAAAAACAAAAATTACTTCACTATAAAAAAAGTCATCGCCGCCGACCAAAGCTAAACGATGACTATTTGATAAATACGAAAAGCCCTTTTTAAGGGTGTCTTTTCTGTACCCTATTATACCAAATGAAAGGAGAATTGACCATGTGGGTTGAAGATTTACCCAACGGAAAGTATAAATTTGTTGAGTGGTATTCCAACGAAAAAAATGGTAAAAGAAAACGTGTAAGTGTTACTCTAAATTCCAAATCTGCTCAAGCTAAAAATAAAGCTCAACAATTATTGAATAACAAAATAGCTAAAAAGAAAACTTCAATAGAGACAAAAAATCTAAAATTCAAGGATTGTTTTACTGAATTCTTTGAATTCAAAACGAAACGTTGGGCCCCTTCCACAACTGAAAACATGCGGTCAACTTACAATGTCTATATAAAAACTGCTGATCTTTACGATTACTACCTTGATAAAATAACTATTCTTGATATTCAAAAATTACTAGACGATATACAGTACGAACAAAACAAGTGTGCTCAAATCACAAATCGAGTGAAGCTATTAATTAGTGGTTGTTTTAAGTATATGTCTGTTTATCACGATTATACTTACAATTTAGAATTTTCTACTTTAAAAGTTAAACCAATAAAAAAAAGAAAGTCAATACAGTTCATAGATAGCAAAGACTTGCCAGGGGAATTGGCTAAAATACGCCAAGAATTAAACGAAATACAAGGGGATCTTATCGAGGTGATGATTTTAACAGGGATGCGCTTTGGAGAGGTCACAGCGCTCACAATTGACGATTTTAACGGTTCTGAAATAACAATAAATAAATCCATCGATTCCCGTTCGAAAAGAAAAGCAGGAACTACCAAAACTCCACATTCAAACAGAGTAATTCAGACCAACGATCGAATCAATGAGTTAATTAATAAGAATATAAGCTTAAATCGATTGCGCTTTGGCAATGAAGCTCGTTTAATATTTGCTAACAGAAATAATAATCCAATGCTTTTGACACCAATAAATGATAAAATAAAGAAAGTCAACAAAGATTATACTTCACATACTATGAGACATACCCACATATCATTATTAGTTGAAAATAATTTCGATATTAAGTACATCATGGATCGTGTAGGACACGCTGATGTGAAAACGACTTTGGAAATATATACTCACATTACTAAAAAGCAAAAAGAGGAAGCGAAAGCTAAACTGAATAAGTTGGTCACTTTTTAGCCCCTTTTATATAAACCATAATCTCTAAATCCTATTGTATCAAAGGTATAGGAGGTGTGGTTGTAACGTTGTAAATTATACCTTAGAATACTAATAGAAACAATTTCAATTATAAAATCCTCTTGAAAGGAAACTCAATGAACACAATTAATAACATACTTAAACATCCTTTGATGCAGTTAGTAGGCTATCCTTTGTCGTGGATTGGTTTTGGACTAACTACCGCTATTTATTCAGTGAAGCAAGTCGACTGGTTAGATCTTGGGCTTTTAGCACTAGTTGTTATCTTAAGCAATATGACTAACCATTACAATTATTATCATCATATTTTAAAAGATCCCAAGGCTAAATCACCTATTATATACTATCTTTTATTAATAGGCTTGCTGACAGCCGCTTTGTTCTTTATGATAAACCAGCACTACATTATAAATATTTTGTTAATTATATACATTATCATAATAGTGGTTCAGTACCAATTTGTCCCTTTAGTTAAGACCATTTATCATATACTATTAAATAGTTATTTTACTGGCTTTTTACTAAATATTATCGCCTACTATTCACAGGCGAATACTTTAAACAATAAAGCAATGATATCTTTTATACCCCTTATTATATTGATGACAGCATTAGAAATAAATCAGCAGTTTCTTAAAGGAATATATAATTTTAAGATACTTGAAAGAAAAATACCCGTAAAGATTATATACATAGTCTTTTCAATGCTAGTACTAGCGAGTATTACAGGTGTTTACACCTCACTACCCACTCAGTCTTTCTACCTCGTTCAAATTCTATTCTTTGTAGTTACACTTGCTATTTACTTACCAAGCTTAATCCCTGTCAAGAAACATCACCGTATTCAAAACAAGCTGAATTATCAGGGTGCTATAAGTATAATTTTCATTGTTTTTTATAGTCTTAGTTATTTATTTTAGAGTAAAAAAAGAAAACCCCCTTCTATTTTTAAAATGTACTGAACCCATAAATACGTCACTTTAATCAAATAATCTTTAAGCGGCTTGTAACCTGTATCGGATAGGAGACAAGCCGTTTAATTTTAGTTTAATTCTTAATGCTTGTAACATTCAATATATCCTTAAATCGTTTCAGCTCATTCTTCAATACTTTCAACCTTTCTCCATAATAGATTGCTTGTTTTAGAAGTCCTTAAAGACGTCTATCGTGTGGTCCAAGACCTTCGTTTCTCTCTCGATCAATCAGACCCTCTTATGTTTA